>CAZIWT010000064.1:0-17363 GCA_964542895.1 uncultured Thermodesulfobacteriota bacterium | reverse complement strand
GATGGTAATCCTGATATTCATGCCGGAAGGCTTGACCAAGGGGATAGTAGATCGCCTGAAGGGTAAATTCTCCAAATGATCCTGAAAGTATCAGACCTAAGCATAAACTTCGGGGGCGTCAAGGCCCTCCAAAAGGTCTCCTTTGACGTTAAGGAGGGCGGAGTCAAGGCTGTGATAGGCCCCAACGGTGCCGGAAAGACCACCCTCTTCAATCTGATAACGGGGATATTTCCGCCGACAAACGGGGAGATTTTTTTTGACGAAGTGAGGATAGACGGCAAAAAATCCCACAGGATAGCCTCGATGGGAATCACTCGTACTTTTCAGAACCTCGAGATATTCGACAACATGACCGTCCTCGAAAACGTGATGGTGGGAAGACACCTCAAGTCAGGCTCCGGTTTTATGGAGTGCGCCTTCAGGTCACTCTCGGCGAGGCAGGAGGAGAAAAAGATCGTCGAATCGTCTCTGAAGTACCTCGACTTTGTGGGCCTCAAGCCGAGGGCGAACGACATGTCCACAGCCTTACCCCTCGGGCATCAACGTTATCTCGAGATCGCCAGGGCGCTCGCCATGGAGCCGAGGTTGATCCTCCTGGACGAGCCTGCGGCTGGCCTGGACGAGAGGGAGACCGAAGACCTGCTGATGCTCATCGGGAAAATAAGGGAGAGCGGAATTACGGTCCTCCTTGTCGAGCACGATATGGGTCTTACCATGGAGATCTCCGATGAGATCGTTGTTCTGGATCACGGCGAGCTTATAGCCGAGGGAACGCCTAGGGAGATACAATACGACAAAAAAGTGATCGAGGCGTATTTGGGGGAAGATGAGCTTTTTACTTAAGATAAGAAATCTCTCCACACACTATGGAAAGATCCAGGCCCTGGACTCCGTCTTTATCCATATCTGGGAAGGGGAGATAGTGTCATTAATCGGCGCCAACGGGGCCGGGAAGTCAACCCTTCTAAACAGTATCTCCGGTATAGTAAACTCTTCTTCCGGGAGTATCGTCTTCAACGGGGATGAGATATCGAAGAAGAGTCCCGAAAAGATCGTGAAGCTGGGAATCTCTCAGGTGCCGGAGGGGAGACAGATATTCAACTCCTTTACCGTCTACGACAACATCATGCTGGGGGCTTACCTCAGACGCAAGAGGAAGGAGAAAAAGGAGATCCAGGACGACCTTAAGGATATTTTCAATCTATTTCCGATCCTTGAAGAAAGGAAGAAGCAGAGGGCCGGGACGCTTTCGGGAGGGGAACAGCAGATGCTGGCGATAGCGAGGGGACTCATGGCAAGGCCGAGGCTTCTCATGCTCGACGAGCCCTCCCTGGGCCTAGCCCCTAAGATAACGGCGGAAATCATGAACGTGATAAAGGGCCTCAAGGATAATAAGCTGACAATCCTGCTTGTCGAGCAGAACGCCAGGGCCGCCCTGAAAATCTCGGACAGGGGTTACGTCTTTGAGACCGGAAACGTGCTGCTGGAGGGGAGGGGGGAGGACCTCCTCCTCGACGGCGACGTCAAGAGGGCGTACCTCGGCAGGGACTACAAGGAATTCTGGGAATGATATACAAGGGAGTGATATATGGGCATATATAATCGCCGCTACGAGACTCTGTCTAAAGAGGAGATCGAGCAGATACAGATTGAGCGACTCACCAACACCATAGAGAGGGTGTACAAAAACGTATCTTTCTATCAAAACAACATGAAGGCGAGGGATATAACACCCAAGGAGATCATCGAGCTGAAAGACCTCTGCAGGATCGGACTGACGACAAGGGAGGATCTGAGCTACAACTATCCCTACGGCCTCTTTGCGGTCCCTCTCAAGGACATAGTAAGGATAAACTCCACCTCCGGCATAACCGGAAAGCCGACCGTCGTCGGCTACACGAAGACCGACCTGGGATTGTGGGTGGAACTCCTCTCGAGACTCTACGTGTCGTCCGGGGTTACGGCAAACGATATCGTCCAGCTCTCCTTTGTTTACGGCCTCTCGAACTGGGGAAGGAGTATGAGGGTAGCCGCGGAGAACATCGAGGCCTCCGTAATCCCCATGAGCGCTTTGAGCAATGAAAAAGAAGTCATGATAATGTCAGATTACAAGACCACCTGTCTGGTATCGACACCCACAAGCGTGCTTCACCTGATCCAGCTTCTTCCCGAGATCGGAATCAAGCCGAAAGACCTCGAGCTGAAAAAGGGGATCCTCGTATCCGAGTCACTCTCCGGCGAGGACAGGGAGACAATCGAGAAGAAGCTAAAAATAAAGGTCTCCACCGGATACGGAATCCCGGAGGCGATGGGGCCCGGAATCGCCTATGAGTGCGAAGAGGGGAGGCTGCATATCGCGGAAGATCACTTCATAGTGGAGGTGATAGACCCGAAGACCGAAGAGGTCTTGGGCAGGGGGGAGGAGGGGGAGCTTGTGGTATCCACGATTACCACAAAGGCGTACCCCTTGATAAGGTTCAGGACCGGAGACATATCTACCATCTCGACAGACAACAGGTGCCCGTGCGGAAGAAACCTCCTGTCTATAGAGATGCCGATGAAGAGGACCGACGACCTCCTATCCGTTCGCGGTGTCAAGGTCTATCCGTCCCAGATAAAAAAGATAATCGACGATAATCTCGACGAGACACCTCCGTTTGCCATAGTTCATCACAAGGTAAAAGAGCTCGACGAGATAGACATTTTCATCGTGGGAGTGGAATCGTTGTTTTCAGATGAGGTGAGGATATTGGAGGCGATGGTCTCCTCCATAAAGGACGACTTCTGGGAAATCCTCGGGATAAGGGCCGCCGTCAGGCTTGTAGAGCACATCACCATGGAGGAGATCAGAAAGCGAAATAAGGACGTTATCTTTTTTGACAAGGAATAGAGATCAGTCCACTTATTAACTTCTCATAAAAAAGGGGGCGGTTTATTGTGACCGACCCCCTTAAAATTATCTAAATTGGCTTACATCTCAGTCAATCATCGATAATAATGTTGATACTGGCTGTGTCCGATAATTGATATTATGTAAACTTAAGTTTTTTCTATTTATTTTTCCTTCACTATCTCCTTTATTTTACATTAATCCACCTCTTTTCTCCTCCTTATCACAATCAATATTCTTCAGAGAAGTCTCCCGACTCCTCTTCCTCTGAATCATCTCCGCTCTTTATGAAGTCTACCACGTCCATAAAGGCATCTTTAAAATTATCGATATCTTCAGGAAAGACCATTATCCTGAATCTGTCCTGTTTCCCAAAATCCACCGACTTCGTTTCAGAAATAATGAGATACCTGTCGTTATTGACATTTTCCTTAACGTCAAAGTAATAGGTCCTCCTGCCTGCCTTCACCTTTTTGGTAAAGATCTCCTCTTTTCTTCTCTCTTCCACTTTCGTTCTCCTCCTAATTTTCTCCTAAATAAGCCTTTTTAACGGCATCATTCTCCAAAAGGTTTTCAGATTTATCCTCCATTACGATCTTTCCAGTTTCGAGGACGTAGCCCCTGTGGGAGTTTTGAAGGGCCATCTTCGCGTTCTGTTCAACCAGCAAGATCGTAGTCCCATTAACCTTATTGATCTCGTTTATGGTTTTGAAAATATCCTTTACAATCAGGGGTGCAAGCCCGAGGGAGGGCTCGTCCAATAGCAGAAGTCTCGGATTACTCATCAACGCCCTTGCAATTGCAAGCATCTGCTGTTCCCCGCCCGACAGCGTCCCCCCGAGTTGTTTTTTCCTGTCCTTCAAGATCGGAAATATCTTGAAGAGGCGCTCATAATCCGCCTTCATCTTTGAATCGCTCTTCCTTATATATGCCCCCATCTTCAGATTTTCCATGACTGTGAGATACGGAAATATCCTCCTCCCCTCCGGCACCTGCGATATGCCTCTGCTTACGATGGTATCGGGAGGTGTTCTCTCGATGTTTTTACCTTCAAGGAGTATCTTCCCTTTTCTGGCGGGGGTTATGCCGCAGATGGTCATAAGTGTAGTTGACTTGCCCGCGCCGTTGGCGCCTATGAGAGTGACTATCTCGCCCTCCCCTATCTCCAGCGATACTCCCTTTAAGGCCTCTATCTTACCGTAATAGGTATGTACGTCTATTAATTGAAGCACTTTTTTAATCCGTCCCCAGATATGCCTTAACGACGGCGGGATCGTTCTTTACCTCTTCGGGGGGGCCGTCGGCGATCTTCTTACCGTATTCCAAGACAACGATGCGGTCGGAGATCTCCATTACGACCTTCATATCGTGCTCTATTACCAGAACCGTAATACCCATATCCCGAATTCTTCTAATCAGTTCCATCAGCTCGCCGGTCTCCTTCGGATTCATCCCGGCCGCCGGTTCGTCCAGAAGGAAAAGCTTCGGCTCCGTTGCCAGCGCCCTCGCGATCTCAAGACGCCTTTGATCGCCATATGCCAGATTAGAGGCTATCTCCATTATCGATCCCTCAAGTCCCACAAATACTATATATCTAACGGCGCTCTTGAGTATGTCCTTCTCCTCATTTTTTTGGCTTCTCGTTCTTAGAATCGCTCCCGCGAAATTCTTTTTGGACCTGGGATGTCTGCCGATCTTCACGTTGTTCAAAATAGTCAGATTGTTGAAGAGTCTTATATTTTGAAATGTCCTCGCAATACCAATAGATGTAATTGCGTCCGGTTTCAACGTTTTCTTTTTGCCGGAGATTTCAGCCTTTTTCCCGTTGTCATTGAACAATATCTCCCCGTTCGTTGGCCGCGACAGTCCCGTTATACAGTTGAATATCGTTGTCTTGCCGGCGCCGTTCGGCCCTATAAGGGAGAGGATCTCCCCCTCTTTAACGTCGAATGATACATTGTTCACGGCGACGACACCACCGTACAACTTGGTCAAAGATTTGATGCTTAAAATCTCTTTTTCCGCCGTCATTTTTATTCCGTAGACATATATTATCTGTCTGAATTTAGTTTCTTTTCACCCGACGTAATATCGTAAAAGCTTCCGTCCATAGCGCCTATTATAGACTTGTCCCTCGAGCTCATCTCACGCTTTACCCTTGAAAGGGGAATCAGGCCCGCAGGCTTGAACCGCATCATTATGATGAGGATTGCCCCAAACACCAGAAACCTCGACTGGACTAAGATCGGCCAGGGCTCAAGGAAGACCCTGATAACCTCCGTCAGGGAGACGAGGACCGTCGTTCCCAGGATGACCCCG
Organism: uncultured Thermodesulfobacteriota bacterium; assembly: GCA_964542895.1. Classification (GTDB taxonomy): domain Bacteria; phylum Desulfobacterota; class Zymogenia; order Zymogenales; family Zymogenaceae; genus Zymogenus. The sequence continues at coordinate 12,154 of CAZIWT010000064.1, read as the reverse complement.
GGTATGCTACCCATTCCACCCAGCACCACCATACACAAAATCAGGATCGACTCCCAGAATTTGAAGCTTTCAGGGCTTGCGAACTTGAACCAGAACGCGAAGATCGATCCCGCTATCCCCCCGAAGGATGCGCTTATGGCAAAGGCGATCACCTTGTATTTCATTATGTTGATTCCGCTGCACTCCGCGGCTATCTCGTCCTCTCTGATGGCGAACCACGCCCTGCCGAGCCTGGAGTTCTCCAGGCGGTTCATAACGATAACAGTGATGATTACGACGAAGAATATTATGTAGAAAAAGGGGATATCCCCCTTAAAGGCAAATTTTAAGGGCTCGGAATAGAAATGATGAGTTATAGGATACAGAAATGCCAGATTTAGAGTCGGTTTATGCTCCATTACAATGCCCATAGGGCCCCTTGTGAGCCACATCTCGTTTATGATTATCAGCTCCACCAGGGATGCAAATCCGAAGGTAACTATCGCGAAATAGTCCCCTGTGAGGCGAAGGGTCGGCACGCCCAGGAGAATGCCCCAGAAGGCGCCGTTCAGGGCGGCCAACGGCATAATAATCCAGAAGTTTGTAAATATGCTCAAGGGGCCAACAACCTCCCCCAAATGGTACGTGAGGGTCGCTGCCGTGTACGCGCCTATGGCGTAAAAGCCGACGTACCCGAGGTCCAACAGGCCCGTAAAGCCGGGAATTATGTTAAGCCCAAGAGCCAGTATGATATAGAGCATAACCAATGTGATGGTATGGATTACATACAGATTGGAGATGAAAAACGGTATGAAAAAAACGAGGAGAAATAGAACTCCGTAGAAATATTTGATGTTATGCGAGAATGAGACGGAAAGCTTCTCTCGATAAAAACTATATCTGGGTATCCTCTTTAGCATTCCCTGTACCTTTTCCCCTTATACCTTAACCGACTGCTTCCTGCCCAGGATCCCCGAAGGCCTGAACACGATTACCAGTATCATAACGGCGTAGGCTATCCCGTCCCTGTATGGAGAGGATATGTAACCCGCTCCGAACGTCTCGGCAATCCCCAGGACAAAGCCCCCCAGCATCGCCCCCGGGACGTTCCCTATTCCTCCCAGAACGGCCGCCGCAAACGCCTTTACGCCTGCGACGTAACCGATCGTGTGTTTTATAATGTTGTAGTACAATCCCGCAAGAATTCCCGCAACTGCCCCCAGAGAAGAGCCCACCGCAAATGTAAAGGTGATAACCCTGTTCACGTTTATCCCCATAAGGGATGCGGTTGTCTTGTCCTGGGCGCAGGCGCGCATCGCGGTCCCGATCTTCGTCCTTGTAATAAGGAGGTGAAGGCCGAGCATCAGAAAGACTGTAATAAAAAATATGTTGTATTGCAAAAGGGATATACTTGCACTACCGTATATCGTTATAATCGGGGATTGAAAATAGTCGGGCAATGTAAGTTCGGGAAATGATTTGGGGATTCCCCCCCAGATTATCAGGGCCAAGTTTTGCAGAAAAAGGGAGGCTCCAATGGCGGTGATAAGCGCCGCAAGGCGGGGTGCGTTTCTCAAGGGACGATATGCAATAAACTCGAGAAATATCCCCAACAGCATACAGGAAAATATGCTCAACAAAACCGCTACCGGAAACGGCAGTTTTAACATCACATAAAATGTAAAGGCCAAATAGGCGCCGAGCATGTATATCTCGCCGTGGGCGAAGTTGATGAGTTCAATGATGCCGTACACCATGGTATAACCCACAGCTATCAGGGCATAGATTCCGCCGATATTTATACCGTTTATCAGCTGCTCTAAAGCATAGTCGATACCCAGCTTGAAGTTGCTTATAAGTTGATCAAAGACCATTCCCATTCATCTTCCTTCTCATAAATTAGGGGAGGGCTTTAATTCAGCCCTCCCCCACCCTCAATGACCTAAATTTAAAAGGTCTAGAACATCTGCTTTTCAGCCGCTACAAACTCGCCACCTTTAATAATCGTGACATATGCCGGCTTCAGGCAGTCGCCATTCTCGTCGAAGAACGTAACGCCTGTGATTCCCTTGTAGCCCTTATCTGCCGTATTCATGCCGGCCAGGCAATCGCGAATCTTGGCGCGATCAGCCCCGCACTCCTCGATCGCCTTTGCAATTATCCCTACCGCGTCGTAGCCGTTGGCGGCCATCCAGTCCGGCGTCATGCCGTTGTACTTCTTCTCGAAATTCTTTTTGAACTTCAGAGCCTCACCGCCGGCGGCTTCATAAACGAAGGGAGAGCTTGCGATGAATCCGCTGGAGGCGTCCTCGCCCGCAATCTCGATAAGCTTCGGGTTGTTGAGACCGTCCGCTCCCATAAACTGAGTTATGAGACCAAGCTTCTTCGCCTGATTAAGAATTAGTCCGCCCTGCTGATAGTAACCGGCAATAAAAATGCCGTCAGGAGCGAGATGCTTGAATTTTGTGAGCTGAGGCGTGAAGTCAACCGTATCCTTTACATAAGACTCGACTCCGACAACTTCGAGGCCTATCTCTTCCGCGCCCTTCTTGAATGCCTCCATAAGGCCGATGGCGTAGTCGTTGTTTTCATGGAAAATTCCCACGGTAGTGAGTCCCAGAACTTCCTTGGCGTATTTGGCCATGAATTCACCCTGGAAATCGTCCCTGTAGACGTCCCTGAACATCCACTCGCTTTTCTTGCACACATCCACGTTGGTTGCCGTAGGCGATACGGCTGGGAGCCCGGCATCCTTGTAGTAAGGAAGGGCGGCCAGCGTAGCGGAGCTGCATACGTGACCCACGACAGCCAATATTTCCTCATCGCTCGCAAATTTCTGTGCGATGGTTGCGGCCTCTTTTGGATCGCACAGCTCGTCTCCCACGACCAGCTCCATCATCCTTCCGTTTATACCGCCCGCCTCGTTGATCTCCTCTATCTTCATCATTATGCCGTTTCTTATGATCTCACCGTACGCGGCGGCATCACCGGACATGGGGCCCGCAAAACCGATCTTTATCGGACCGAGATCTTCGGTTACCTCTTCCGGTCCGGGCTCCATCTTCTTCTCGCAACCCGCAGCAAAAAGTGCAGCTGATATTGCGAGGATCGAAATTAAGATTAGAAATCTAAAACTCAACAGCTTCTTCATATTCTATCCTCCATTAAGGGAAAATGTACCCTGCCTAAACACTAATTTTAGTCAAAAAAACAAATTTGTCAAGGGTAATTTACATCAAGATATCATATAAATGTAGAAACATCAATCTCTTTTTTTAAAATGTATTTTTATAGGAGTCCCCGAAAAACCGTACCTTTCCCGAAGGCGATTCACTATATATCTCTCATATGAGGGCTTTATCCCCCTCGGATTATTCGTGAAGACGACAAACCTCGGGGGGGATTTCCCGGCCTGCGTGATGTAAAAGAGCTTGACCTCCCGGCCCCTGTGTAACGGCGGCGAGTGCTCCCTTTTTATAGTCTCAAAAAAGGAGTTGAGCTCGCCCGTAACAATTCGCTTTGACCTCTCTTTTAGGACGGTGTCCACGGCGGGAAATATCCTGTGAAGGTTTTTTCCGGCGGTCGCGGAAATAAAGATCAGGGGTGCATAGGCAATCTGCTTCATATCTTCGAGTATCTCAAGAGCGTACTTACCGGCGGTCTCGTTATCCTTTTCAACGAGGTCCCACTTGTTTAGGAGGATGACGGCCCCCTTCCCCTTCTCGTGGACGAAGCCCGCCACCCTCTTGTCCTGATCGGTGGCGCCCTCCATCGCGTCCAACATTATAAGGGCGACATCCGCCCTGTCGATGCTCTTTAGAGACTCGACAACGCTGAATTTTTCGACCCTGAAGGTTATCCTGCTCTTTCTTCTGATACCCGCCGTATCTATTATCAGGTACGGCGTTGCGTTCCTTACGATCACCGTATCAACGGAGTCCCTCGTTGTTCCGGGGACCTCGTCGACGAGAACCCTCTCGTAACCCAAGAGCCTGTTGACCAGAGAGGATTTACCCACGTTCGGCCTTCCAACCACGGCAACCTTCTTTATCTTGGGATCTTCATCTTCCCCTTCCGGCTCCAAAGTCAGATGCTTTACAACATCATCCATCAGGCCGCCTACACCGATTTTGTGCTGTGCGGAGACCGGATAGAGATTGTCGACTCCAAGAGCGTAAAACTCGTAGAGATCGCCCTCCTGTCTCGGGCCGTCGATCTTGTTTACTACCGGGAATACCGGTTTTCCCGATCTTCTGAGGATATTAAAGACATCGCTGTCGTTCGGGTGAAGCCCCTCCCTGCCGTCCATCAAGAAGATGACCGCGTCCGCCTCTTCCACTGCGAGCCGGGCCATCATATCCACCCCCTTCTCTATCTCCGTTTCCGCCTTGGGTAAAAGTCCCCCGGTGTCCATCAGGATATACTCGCAGTCATCCCAGGATGCATCGGCGTAAATTCTGTCCCTCGTGACTCCGGGGATGTCCTCAACGATGGCCCTCCTGCTCCCCAAAAGCCTGTTAAAGAGGGTCGATTTACCCACGTTCGGTCTTCCCACTATCGCGAGGATCTTCTTCCGCGGTGCCGCCATCTACCTATACCCCATCCTCTTTATACCGTCCTCCTTCTTCGACCAATCCTTCAGCACCTTGACCCTGACATCCAAAAAGACCTTCGTTCCGAAAAAGAGCTCCAGGTCTTCCCTCGCCTTTGTCCCTATCCTCTTGATCATCGCCCCCCCCTTCCCTATCACGATCCCCTTCTGTGACTCCTTCTCCACGTAGATCACCGCGGAGATAGAAAGCAGTCCCGCGTCACCCCTTTCACTATCCTCGGTAAACTGCTCGACGACCACTGCGGTCGAGTAGGGTATCTCCTGCTTTGTCAGCTGAAATACCTTCTCCCTTACAATCTCTCCCGCTATGAATCGCTCGCTCTGATCGGTAAGGTCGTCCTCCGGAAAAAGGGGCGGTGATTCTGGAAGGAGTCTTTTGATCTCGGACCTGAACTCCCCTACCCCGTCCCCTTTAAGGGCGGATATCGGAACGATGACGTCGAAGATGGAAAGCGTATCGGCCCACTCCATAACGGGGAGGAGCGCCGACTTCGAAATCGTATCGATCTTGTTTATGAGGAGGACCTTGGGAGGGCCAGGAGCGGAGAGACCCTTTATGATCTCAACGTCGATGGGATGGAGCAACTCGTTCATCGATGACCTTTCGTCAGATTCGAGCTTTTTCCTCCTCTTCCCCCCTTCCCTCGATACGTCGATCATCAGAACCAGTATGTCCGAATCTCCCGCTGCCTCCCTGGCGGTCCTGTTCATGAATTTATTGAGCGACTTCCGGCCTTTATGTATTCCGGGGGTATCGACGAAGATCATCTGGGTTTCCCCCTCCGTCAGTATCCCCATAATCCGGTTTCGCGTGGTCTGGGGCTTTGGTGAGATGATGGAGACCTTCTCGCTTAAGAGGTTGTTCATCAGCGTGGACTTTCCCACGTTGGTCCTTCCCATCAGCACTATGAAGCCGCACCTATATCCCATCGATGGCCACCTCCCCCTCACTCAGAGATGTGTCCTGCAATACCTTCAGGCCCTTAAGCTTGTATTCCCGCTTCAGGTTGATTACGTTTATCTTGTTGCTCCCCACAGCGGCTCCTATGCGGGCTGGATTGACCCTTATGGTAAGGGGATCTGGGATGAACCTCAATCCACCAACCGCCGAAGACATCCGATCGTACATGATCGATTCCATAACCAGCGCGCCGATTGACGGATGGTACGGCCCCGAGATTACGCTCTCCTCGAGCTCCTTGGAGGGCTTTAGGCCCATCCTTATTATAGGGATCGCCTCCTCCTCAAACAGGAGAACCAGCTTCTTCAAAACCGAGAGCATATCGTCAAGGGAGGCGGGTTGATATTCACCTGCCCTGTAAAGCCTCTCCAACTCGGTTCCCTTCACCACCAATGTCGGATATATCCTCACCCCGTCCGGCCCAAACCCCACCACCCTTTTGCCCGTGTAGAGGACGTTATCCTCGGTGTCCCCCGGAAGGCCGGGCATCATCTGGGCTATCCAGGAGAGGGGGTATTTCGAGATGAGCTCGACCGCCCTCACGGTGTCTTCGGCTGTGTGTCCCCTGTTTGACTTATTCAGTACTTCGTCCACCATGGACTGTACCCCGATCTCGACCGTCCCGACGCCGTACGATATGAGATTTTCGATGACCCTCTCACTTATGGAGTCGGGGCGGGTGGACAGCCTGATGGAGTCGATAAGCCCCCTCTCTATCAAATTGTGGCCCGCCTTGAGAAGTTCGTTTTGCCTTACCATCGGAAGGGAGGTAAAGCTCCCCCCGAAATAGGCAAGCTCCACCTCGTCTTCCCAATCCGGTCTCGTGTCGAGATAACTGTTTACTGTATCGTTTATCTTCTTTGCGTTTACCTTGCCGGACCTGACCCCGGTTACCTCCCTCTGATCGCAGAAGACACAGAGGTGGGGACACCCGGCGTTGGGTATAAATATAGGTATGATAAATCTCTTCAGACGCTTCATTTTTCGTTATCGAGGGCGGAGGAAGCGGCGGCCATCTCCGCCTCCTTTTTGCTCCTCCCCTCCCCCCTGCCCCTTTCCACTCCGTCCATATATACCGCAACGACAAACGTCCTTTCATGATCGGGGCCGTCTTCCGAGATCACCTCGTATCTCGGTAGGGAGCCGGCTCTCTTCTGAATCCTCTCCTGGAGAACGGACTTGGCGTTTTTGGGATCGTGATCGGAATCGACGATCAAGACGCTCTCGAACTCGCCCCTGATAAAAGATTCGCTCGCCTCGTATCCCCCGTCCAGAAATATGGCCCCGACAAGGGCCTCATAGGCACCGGAGAGGATGGAAGGCTTTGTCCTGCCGCCGTGAGTATCCTCCCCCTTGCCCAGAACGATGTACTTGCCGAGCCCCAGAGATTCCGCCTTTTCAAAGAGACTCCTCTCCTCGACCAAGCCCGCTTTGACCTGCGTGAGCCACCCCTCGTCCTTGTCGGGATAGAGATCGAAGAGCGCCCTCGCGATCACGAGGTCCAACACCGCATCCCCCACAAACTCCAGCCTCTCGTTTCCGAAGAGGTCTTCCCCCTTCAGATAAGAGCTGTGGGTGAGGGAGAACTTCAGGAGGTCCTTGTCCCTGAAACTGTATTTGATCCTCTCTTCCAGTTCTTTAATCTCTTTCTCCATAAAGCCCGTCTCTCGATATCCCCTCTATCTTTACATTAAAAAAGCGGTTTGTCTCGTCCGGCCCGCCTCGATAGCAGACGTTCAAGTAGTTCTCCGATTTTCCCGTCAAAATCCCGTCCACGCACCTTTCCCCGAGGACGGTAAGCACCTTGCCGACGGCCGATTCCATATACCCCGATCTCATCTCCCCATCCAGCTCCTTCAGGCGACTGACCCTCTCCCTCTTTATATCGCCCTTTACCTGCCCCTTCATCTTCGATGCGGGGGTATTGGGCCTTGGGGAGTATGGGAAGACGTGGAGGTAGGTCGCAGGAACCTCCATCAGTGTCTTGAGTGTGTTCTCGAACTGCTCATCCCCCTCCCCAGGAAAGCCGACCATCACGTCGACGCCGAGGGATGGGGCTGTCCCGTTACGGCTGTCCGTGAAAGAGCTCACGGCCTCGTTTACCCTCTCGACAAAAAGACAGGAGCCGTAGTCCCTTCCCATCGCCCTTAGAATCGAATCGTCGCCGCTCTGGAGCGGGACGTGGAGGTGCGGCGCTACAATTTTCGACTCCGAGATTACCGAGATGAGATCCGTTGATAAATCCATCGGCTCGATGGAGCTGAGCCTTATCCTTATCGGCGGATTTCTCCTTGAGATCGAGTCGAGGAGTGAGGCCAGGTTCACACTTCCCTCCCCTCCCCTCTTACCCCCGTTGAGGCCCGCCCCGTACCTTCCCAGGTTGATCCCCACAAGGACGATCTCCTTGTATCCTGAATCGATAAATTCCTCGATTCGATCGAGGACCTCACCCATCTCGACGCTTCTCTCCCTCCCCCTGGCGTACGGCACTATGCAGTAGGTACAGAAGGAGTCGCAGCCGTCCTGTATCTTCAAAAAGGCCCTCGTCCTCCCGTCAAAATCTGGTCGTGAATCGCTCCTGTCCGGGATGCCGATAAGGGACGATACCGAATCGCATATATCATCCGCATCCCGCCCCGGGTGGACAGATGCCACCTCTCCCGCCTCTTCCATCTTCTCCGGGTGAATTACGGCCCCGCATCCGATCACCATTACGGGCCTTCCCGGAAGCTCCCTGTTCGCCCTCCTTATCGCCTGTCTGGACTGGTAATCCGCCTTCGACGTTACGGTGCATCCGTTTACGATAACAAGGTCCGATGGATAAAGCCCGTGGTGAACCCGGTAGCCCCTCTCAAGGAGCTTATAGGAGATCTCCACGCTCTCCGTGTAGTTTACCTTGCACCCCAGCGTTACTATGGAGATACTCTTTGTCACGCTCTTAGTCACAATATAAAGCCACCTCCCAGGAGCGTGTCGTCGTTAAACAATACGAGTGTCTGTCCCGGGGCGGGCGCAAACTGCGGCTCATCAAACTTCACCGTTACTCTGTCATTACCTTCTATCGTCGCGGTGCCAAACCCTGGTGACTGGTTGTATCGGATCATGCCGGAGACCCTGATCTTATCCTCCACCGGCCTCGCTCCCGATACCCAGCTGAAGTCCGTCGCCTCAACCACCCTCTTATACATCGAGTCCCTTTTACCCACGACAACGCGCTTTTTGTCAGCATCAATACCGACGACGTAGTAAGGCTCCTCGGATGGTATCCCGATTCCCCTCCTCTGACCCACCGTGAAGTGATAGTATCCGTCGTGCCCTCCCAGAACCCTCCCGGAAACATCGACTATCTCCCCTCCCCCGTCGACCCCGCTTTTGGCGACCTCTCTCTCAATGAAGTCCCTGTAGCTCTTGTTGCCAACATTGGATACGAAACAAATCTCCCTGCTCTCACCGGGGATCGTCGGGAGATTCATCTCCGATGCAATCTCCCTTACCTCATTTTTTTTAAGATCCCCCAGGGGAAAGACGGCCCTTTTCAGCTCATCCTGGCCGAGCCTGGAGAGGAAGAAGGACTGATCCCTCTTAGTGTCTACTCCCTTCTTCAGGAGGTAGCTCCCCCCCGTTTTAACCGCCCTTGCGTAATGCCCCGTGGCTATGAAACTAAAACCTTCCACTTCGGCCAGAGATATCAGCTCGTGGAACTTGACAAGCTTGTTGCAGACTGCGCAGGGAACCGGGGTCCTTCCCTTTAAATACTCCTCAATAAAATATGAAACGACCCTTTTTTTGAAGAGGTCGTTGATACGAACCGTCTTGTGGGGGATGCCGATAAACTCGGCGGCCCTCCCTGCATACTCCGCCGGCCTGCATCCCCTATCCTCTCCCCCCTCGTCGAACATCTCGAAAGTTACTCCCAAAAGGTCGTGCCCTTCCCTTTTGAGCAGGGCCGCCGCTACCGATGAATCGACACCTCCGCTCATGGCGACGATTGTCTTTTTATGACCCTTGGTTTTAACCGTAAAACTCCCCTTCCCGCCTCCTTCCCACCGTGCCATTCGTTTTAATCCGCTGCTTTTTTTGACCCGTGATTGTTCCTGTAGTCCTCTATCGCCAGACGAAGCGCGTCTTCCGCCATGTTTGAGCAGTGCATCTTTCTCTCGGGCAGACCACCGAGGCTTTCCGCGACGTCGTACATGGTTAAAGACAGGGCCTCGTCGAGCCTCTTGCCAATGGCGAGCTGTGTGAGCATGGAGGAGCTGGCAACTGCCGCCGCACAGCCGAAGGTCTTATACTTGATGTCCACAATCGTATCGTCCACCACTTTGATATGCAGTTCTATAGTGTCGCCGCACTCGGGATTTCCCGCTATTCCCACACCGTCCGGGTCTTCTATACTGCCTACGTTCGCTGGATTTTCAAAATTCTCAATAACTTTCTTCGAGTACATAGCAAAAGCCTTTCCCGATTGCCGTCGGATACCCTACCCCTCCTTATAGAGGGGGGACAATTCCCTCAGCCTTTTTATTATTTTCGGTATCGTTTCAATAACGTAATCTATCTCCTCTTCGGTGTTGCCATAGCCTAAGCTGAACCTTATCGTGCCCTGTCCTATTACACGGTCCACACCCATCGCCTCGAGGACGTGGGAAAGCGTGATGTCCTCAGAAGAACAGGCGGAGCCGGAGGAGACGCATATGCCGTGAATGTCGAGGTCTATCATCAGCGATTCCCCCTCCACATAGGCAAAGCTCATGTTCGACGTATTTGAAAGCCGATTTTCAACATCCCCGTTTATCCGAACATTGTCTATCCTCTCCAATATACCCGCCTCCAGTCTGTCCCTCAACTTTTTCAACCTCTTCCCCTTCTCCTTCAATTCGTTTTTTGCGATCTCGGCCGCCACCCCCAGCCCAACGACGGACGGTACGTTTATCGTCCCCGCCCTCATGTTAAACTCGTGCTTGCCGCCGTGGATTAACGGGATGGGCCTTGGATTAAGATCGCTTTTGATGTAGAGGGCGCCGACTCCCTTGGGAGCCCCCATCTTGTGGCCGGCGATGGAGAGCATATCGATCTTGTCCACTTTGACGTTAACGGGAATTTTGCCCACCGCCTGAACGGCGTCCGTGTGAAACGCTATTCCCCTGTCCCTGGCGATCTTCCCTATCGACGGAATGTCGAATATGGTGCCCGTCTCGTTGTTGGCGTACATTATCGTAATCAGCCTGGTATCTGCAATGATCGCACTTTCAAGGTCATCGATTGCGATCTTTCCCTTCTTGTCCACATCGAGGTAGGTCGCCTCGACTCCGCTCTCCTCGAGAAAATGGACCGTCTCGAGGACGGCCTTGTGCTCCACGGCGGACGTTATTACGTGCGCCTTTTTCCCCTTCAGGGAACCGATGAATCCCTTGATGGCGAAGTTGTCGCTCTCAGACCCCCCGCTCGTAAAGATGATCTCGTTGGGATCCGCGCCTATCAGGTCAGCTACCTTTTCTCTGGCGTCCTCCACCGCTTCCATCGCTTCTTGTCCCAGCGAGTGGACGCTCGATGGATTCCCGTACTCCACCGTGAAATACGCAAGCATCGCCTCCAGGACCTCGGGCAGAACGGGACCCGTTGCGTTATAATCTAAGTAAATCTTCTTTGTCATTCAGAATATCCCCCGCAACTCCCCTCTTCTTCGCCTCCTCGAAGAGGTCTTTAATCGTAACGGAATCTAAAAAATCCTTTATCCTCGATCCCAGCTCGGCCCAGAGCCACTGGGTGGTGCACTTGTGTGATCTGTCGCAGCACGACTCAGCATTAGCCCCGTCGTCCACGCAGGCCACGGGGCTTATCGTTTCCTCCACGACCTCAATGATCTCGCCGATCTTTATATCTCTTGAATCCCTGGCGAGTATGTAACCCCCGCCCGGCCCCTTTATGCTCTTTACGATGTTTCCCTTCCTCATCTTCGAGAAGAGCTGCTCCAGGTAGTTCAGCGAGATATCTTCCGCGTCGGATATTTCCTTTAACGTAACCGGCCCGTCATCGCCGAGAATCATCAACATAACCAGGGCCCTTACGGCGTATTGTCCTTTCGTTGTAAGTCTCATATTCCTCTACACAATCTGTATTTCCATCGCATGGGGCGGACATACGGGGACGCAAAGCTCACAGCCGCTGCACATCCGGGAATCGAAGGCGACCTCCATAGAAACACGGTCTTTTATATGGAGAGAGCCCGTTGGACAAATCGCTATGCAGGCGCCGCAGTGGGTACAGCGGGCCTCGTCTCGCTTTATCTCCTGCTCGATGGGATCGATCTTAACGCCGTACTCCCTAAGGTATTCGATGCCACTGGTCATCTCGTCATTATCCCCCTCCAACTCCAGGACCATGAAGCTTTCTTGTCTTGGCAGGACGTCAGCCTTGTGGATATTTACCACCAGATCGTAGTTCTTTATCAACTGGTAGATAATGGGCTTATCCCATATCTCCTTGGAGAAATGAAGCACTACCTCCTTTTTCATTGGCCGCTCCTCAAAATATTTCACATCAATATATAGTACTTAACTTAATTTGTCAAGTATTTTTGTTCTCAACTTAATTTTTTTTAT
>CAZIWT010000063.1:0-18605 GCA_964542895.1 uncultured Thermodesulfobacteriota bacterium | reverse complement strand
GCTTCATAATCATCAAAATTTTCGCGGTATTCTAATTCAAGCTGTTTATATTCTTTGTTTTCGTCCCCTTCAAGTAATCGATATTTTCTATTTTTTAATTCATCTGGAATGAATTTCAAGTTTGGAATTGCTATTGAGCCTCCGTAGAATTCCTTAATAGCGATTAATCTCTGACGTCCATCAATAGGTACACGGATACTATTCTTCTTTCTCCATAATACCATCATGCCAATAGGGTAGTTTCTTAAAATACTATATGCAAGAAGTCCTTTATCTTCTTCAGTCCATACAATTTGACGCTGCCAAGAAGGCACATCCATATTATCTACTGAAATCAGTATGCTTTTTTCAGATTCCCTATTTGCGTTTAATCTTGTTATAAGTTTCTTTATTGAACGAAATTCGACAGCTCTTGGACTGTTAACCAACATTTTTAATCTCCTATTATAAAAAGTCTAATTTAAAAGGTTTAGAAATTGATTCTTCTTCAACATAACAAGTATATACTAAAAAAGCCCGGACTACAAGCCCGGGCCGTGAATATTTTTACTTTTATTTAAATTACTATTTGTCCATGCACAGGGTATGCGTGAAATCCCGAAAGCCTTTCTTTCTCCAGAAGGAACTGGCTTCCACATTGTTGGGGAGCACGTTCAGCTGAATCCTGTCAATACTCCTTGATTCAAGCCATTCGTGTATTTTGTCGAGAATCGCCGTTCCCACTCCCCTTCTTCGATATTCCGATCTCACCGCAAGGCTATCGATATGACCGTACCTCTCCACTTTCAGAACCGGGGGGTGGTTGGATATGTAGACAATGGAAAAACCGATCACTTTGTCGTCGTCGGTCGCCACGAGAACGGTGGCATCGTCGGAATCGATCCTTTCTTTTAAGTACTTCTTAAAATGCTCATGCCCGTTATCCCGTCTTTCGAGAAACGGATCGAGATCGCTGTGTAAATCCATGAACTCCTTCCATATCTCGACCATCTCCGGCAGATGGGAATCGGCCGCCGGGACTACCTTCATATTCTCTCCTCCAAACTATCCCTTTTAGCAAGACACCCTCAAAGGATCTCTTCGAGTATCTCCGCCGCACACCGGACGAGTTGCGGGTATCGGGTGTCGAAAAGCTGATTTTCCACGGCGGAATTTCTCTCCTCCTCCGTTCCGATGTCGCGCCCCAGGAACTCCCTGCAGACGACAGACCCGTTTTTGGCTTTGAACTCCCCGGCGAACCGGCGGACCGCTTCGTAGGTCTTCTCCTTCGCGTCGTAATCTCCAGCCTCCGCGGAGGCGAATCTGAGCCCCAACTCCCATGAAGGCGCCGGTCACCGCCCCGCACGTTTCGGCCATCCTGGCCATCCCCCCGCCGAATCCGCATGCAAGTTTAAGCGCACCTTCGAGGTCGATGCCGAGCTCCACCCCGTACGTCGAGAGGATCGCCTGGGCGCAGTTGTGGCCGCCCTCGAATAGAGAAACCGCGTCTTCCGCCCTGCTCATAATTATCGCTCCATTTCATTTATCATAATAAATCACGGTTCATACGTCTCCGCCTTGACCTTTTCCACCATAAGGCGGTTGAATCTCTCCGTCTCCTCGTAACATGGGCTGTGTGCCGAATTTTCAAACCAGATGAACTCTTTACTGGGCGCCTTGAGCGCCTTGAAATACTCCTCGGAGAGCTCAAAGGGGGTGTTCCAGTCGTGCCTGCCGATCATGAAGTAGACCGGGACTTCGACCTCGTCGACCTCGGTCATAAAATCTATCTTCACCACATCCTCCCACATCAAATTAAGCGACATTTTCACCCCCTTCATCACGTTCAGCGAATCGAAGATAGTGTATTCCTTGTTGAAAAAATAAGTCATGTACGTGCTGAAATAGCTCCTGTCTGTGTAGTTGGCCCCTCCAAATTTCATCAGCCACTTTCTCTGCACGAGGAGATCGTCCAAACCGTTTTTGTAAATGGCGCTTACCGGCGCCCCGATTTTTTTGAGCTCCCTGATCGCCTTTTTGTTATTGGTCTTTTCGGCCTGTCGCAGAACGAAATCGTACGAGATCGCCTCGTTCTCGATGCCGTTTACGAACTGGCCTATGCCCACGTAGGCGTAGAAATCCTCCGGGTACCTGTCTATCAGGTACGTCCCCAGGATGCTCCCCCAGGAGTGGCCGACGATATATATTTTATCGGCATTTAACTTTTTCTTCAGATACTGGACGAGCTCGTGGGCGTCCGATATGAACTGCTCCACGGTCATCGAGTCCGGCGGTATATCCTTTGAATACGACTTCCCGGCCCCCCTCTGATCCCAGGTGACCACGACGAAGTCGGACTCCAGATCGCCGTTGTGCTTGAGGACCTTGGGGGCCGAAGGCATCCCCGGCCCGCCGTGGATGAAGAGAAGCACCGGATTTCTAACATCGGCGCCCCTCATCACTATCCACTGATCCACCCCGCCGAGGCTCACCTTCTCTATAGCCGCGATGCTCCTTTCGGGAACGATTCCCCTTGCATCGACGATCTTCGGCGTATGGCTGCACGCCGTGGCGACAAAGACAACGATTGAAAAAAGCGTCATCCATTTAAGCGACCGCCCGACTCTGAGTTCACAGCTTTTCATTGTCCCCCCTTTTTCCCAAATTGAGAGAGTATATAATAAAACGGCCCGGATCGCAAGCCCGGGCCTTAAATCTTTTAACTTCCTTTTAAATTACCATCCCCCTACATCGGCAACATTAATCTTAATGGCATCAACTCCCCGGGAGCAGGTTCATGGTTCCGACCGCCTCGGAGACGTTTTTGGGCCAGATGAAGATGCGCTTGAACGGCTCCACCTTGATGTAATCCTGCGGATTGTAGATCTTCCTCGTCGTCATATCGACGCAGTAGCGGCTTATCCAGGACCTTTTGTCTCTCGATCTCACGTCTTCGCCGTCCACTATCTTCTTGGTAACGTTAAAGAGCTTCACGCACATCCTAAATTCGTATCCGGTCAGGGTCTTCGGGTCGGACCAGGCCCCCGCCTTCCCCTTGCACGCCTCCTTTGCGGCCTCGTAGAACATCACGAGGTCGACATGTCTTGGTAGGCTGGGGTAGATCATCAGGGACGCCGCCCAGCCTGATTTTATCATCAGGAGGTTGAACGTGGCCCTCTCCTCCCTCGTCATCGTCTCCCTCTCCTCCGCGTTGTACGACGGCGCCATGTAGGCCAGGAGCCTGCCGTACTGATCGAAATGCTCGTCGGATGCCATGATAAAGACGCTCCTCGTTCTGCCGCTGGGCCTTTCCAGCTTTTCCTCCACCATCTCGACGAACTTCTCGGTCGCCTTTTCACCCTGCTCCTCGTGCAGGGTTCCCGCCTTCCCCGTCTCGAGCTTCGGGGTAAGAAACTTCCCAAGCTCCTTTTTGATGGGCGACCTCCCCTCCTTTATCCACTCAGCCAGCTGGGCCAAGCTTTCATCCTGCTTCGAGGGCTTCTGGGTTCCCGGGTAGTGAACCTCCGGGGTATCGATGCTCAGCATCCTTATGGATGTGGACACGTAAGGAGTATCACCGTCCGTTGCCCTGATATACTTTGTCGTTCCCACCGAATCCAGCTGCTGCCCCATAGGGTCCCAAAATATCATAACCTCGGACATAATAGACCTCCTTAAAAAATTGAAATATTGTGTATTATCAATGTGTCGGGCGTCTATTTAGCTGAATTAAGCGGAATGAAGATCGTTTGAAGAGATGCAGGGTTAAATATCAAAATGCAAATGGCAAATGGCAAATGGATCTGATTATCTGTACGTTTGTATATTTTTGTAGCATATTCATATGATTTTGTCAATAATAATACGATATTTCAAATTTTTTCTCATGTATGTTTATCTTTGCTCGTTGGCAAAGTTTTAGTGCGTTTGAAAAATATTTTTAGTATAATTGGAAAGCTATAACGGAACGAAGGGAGTAAAAACGATGACCCATATTTCGTGCGAAGTGAGCCTTTACCCGTTCGTGAAAGACGAGCCTTTCGAGCCGATACGGGCCTTTATCAAGAGCGTTAAAGATGCGGGGCTCTCGATCCACACCGGACCGATGAGCTCCCACATCGAGGGCGATCTGGAAAAGGTCTTCGATGTACTTAAAGGTACGTTCGGCGACGCCTGCGAGACGGGCCCCGTTGTCATGGTGATGAAGGTCTCCAACACCTGCCCCCCCTGGCACGAGCCCAAATAGAATAGGCTAATCGCTTTTTAAGTGCGGATAGACTCAAGTTGCAGCTGCGGAGTCTTCTCCACGTTTGAAGCGGCGGTACTTTCTTTTTTACATTTAAAGCCTTTATCAAAGGAGCGAGATTACTTATATGGGTAATATAGATAATCCCTTCGACATAAGGGAGGTCGCTGAATCTTACGAGGCCTACTTTGAAACGGAGAGGGGAAGAGAGATAGACACAGAGGAGAAGGACCTCATCCGCTCCATCGTGGGTGGGGGCGAAGGCAAAAGTCTATTGGAGGTGGGATGCGGAACCGGCTACTTCGGCCGCTTCTTTAGCGACCTCGGCTACATCGTTACCGGCCTCGACTCCTCGATGGCGATGCTCCTCGAGGCGAAAAAGAAGGGGGGTGTAAGATACCTCTTGGGAGACGCCCATAACCTGCCGTTTCACGACCGCTCCTTTGGCGATGCGTCCCTCTTTACCGTCATCGAGTTCGTGGGTGACCCAAAGAGAGTCATCGAAGAGCTGATCAGGGTCGCCGACGAGACAATCTATATCGCCTTTCTGAACAGGTGGGGCCCCTTGAACATAAGGAGGTATTTAAAAAACCTTTTTGGGGAAAAAGACCTCTTCGCCGGGGCCCGCTTTTACTCCCTCAACCAAATTCGCAGGATGATCTCAAAGTCGGCTAAAAAAGCAGGCAGGAGGTGCGAGATCAAATGGGGGGGGGCACTGGGGCCGAGGGCAATCTCGACGAAGCTCACGAGGGCCCTCTTTTCCGAGTTCATCCTGATAAGGGCGGATTTTGCGAACTGACGCCGCTTCTTGTAGCGGGATCGATGGGGGGGGTATATTTATCGGCTATCGGCTTGAGAGGGGCACTTCATTGCATGAAGACGTTTTACCCATTCCATCCTTGCGTAATTAAACAACGGGGGAATGCCCCCTGATCATCGGATAGAGCCTGACATCTCCGGCCGTATCTTCCGCTTACATATCAGGCCGGGATTCCCCCTCCCCCTTAACATTACAAAACCTTGCTTAAATTCTCAAGTTAAACAAGAACCGAACCTTCTATTTTGATTGCCGAGGCCGTTATACATCTCAAGATTCTTATCGAAAGAGATTACTTAACCCCAATCATCGCCGCCGGTGACACAGCGGTTGTCTTGATATTTCCATCAATCCCGGGCAGGACGTGGCGATCTACACCACAGAGTAGAAGAGCTACAGCTTCGGGACCTCCCTTTTTATCCTCGAGCTGAAATCGATCAGCGTCCTCTCGTAATCCTCTTCCATCAGGTGGGAAGATATCATGAAATCCGCCGTGGAGCGGTTGCACGCCACGGGTATGTTGAAGAGCACCCCGATCCTGAGAAGCGCCTTCACGTCCGGGTCGTGGGGGTGCGAGGCAAGGGGGTCCCAGAAGAAGATCATGAAGTCTATCTCCCCATTGACTATCATGGCCCCGATCTGCTGGTCGCCCCCCAGGGGGCCGCTGTTTAAGGAGTTTATTTTTAACCCCAACTCCTTCTTTATCATCCTTCCGGTGGTGCCCGTTCCAAACAGCGCGTGTTTTGAAAGCGTAAGCCTGTTAAACTGCGCCCACTCCAAGAGGTCCCTCTTGCGGGCGTCGTGGGCCACAAGCGCAATCTTCTTCTTTTTCCTTATCAGCTTTGTCTCCAATGTAAATCCCCCGTTTAAAAAATATCTATTGCCCCCTACCCATCGAGGCCGCCAATACAGATCAGTCCAATCGACGAACCCGCGAGCCGCAGCTTGTTATTCAAGCCCGCCTAACTGTAATGACACAAAATGCAGACCGTCCCCGACTGCCCCCTATTTGAATATAGCGAAGCTCTCCACCACGTGCTTGAAGACACTTCTATTCTCCTTAAGATATCCGTATGATCCGGAGATATCGATGAAGTAGTCCCTTTTGTTTCCGTAGAAATGGACAAACCAGTGGTTTACCGCCTGGGGGTCGTCTTTGATCACGTCCTTAACCATAAGCCCGTACCCCCCGGGAAAATCGAGGGTATCAAGGTCGTCCAGTGTGGAATCTGGTTCGTCCATTAGCGCCTTCAGGCTGTTCAGTTTATTGATATAGTAGGTCTTGGTGGAGTATCTCCTCGGGATATCCGTCGTGACAACCGATATCATCGGTATCACGGCTCCGTAGTCTTCTCCCTGTTCATCTTGTGCGGGATTATAGCTCCACGATGTGAGCTTCCCCTCCTTGCCGTCCATTTTGAATCCGAGGGGTATATCCATGGAAAAGCCGTACTTCATGCTCTTGAAAAAAACATATTGCTGGGCCACGGCCGTTGAGAAAACGGCAAAGACGGTCAGCGCTAATAGAAAGGTCAATATCGATATCGCTCGCTTCATTTTTTCCCTCTTGGGTAACTTAAAACAGTTGCAATCTCTTCATAACAATAGTATATATTATTAAGTGGAAAAAATAAAGGAGTAATTTCTAATGTTACCGTACATGTATATCATCCCGTTTCTCGCGATATTCGTCGCCCTCCTTGTTGTATCGGAGCTGAAAAAGGCCAAGAAGGGGACCTACGCCACCAAGCCGGTCGCGACTCTGTTGGTCATCTTGACGGCCATCCTGTCGCTTACGGTTCCCGAATCCACCCGCCAGTATACTCTGCTTATCGTAGTGGGCCTGATCTTCTGTTTCGGCGGCGACGTCGCGCTGATGTTTCAGGAGTCGAAGAAGGCGTTCCTCATAGGGCTTGTCCTGTTTCTTCTGGGCCACGTCGTCTACGCCGTTACGTTTCTTATTTACGGCGGCTTCTCCTCCCAGCTTCTTCTGACAACCCTTGTGGTATTCGTAATCGGGGTATTTATATACATCTTCCTCTACCCCGGCCTCGACAAGATGAAGGTCCCGGTCGCCCTTTACATCCTTATAATCTCGGCTATGGTTGCGGCGGCGGCCGCAACACTTTTTTCGGCGTCCGTTCCTAAAACGGCCGCGTGGCTCATTACGATAGGAAGCATCCTCTTCTGGGTATCCGACGTGGTCCTGGGGACAAACCGGTTCAGGATACAGCTGAAATACGACCGCTTGTCGCTTATCGCCTACTACTCGGGGCAGTTTCTGATCGCCGTATCGACCTACTACTTCGTCTCTTAGGATCGGCTATTTTTGAGGGGCATCCCTCCCCTCGTAGTTCAGGAGGATCGTCTCCTTCAGATCCCCGACGACCTCCTTCGCCACATTGTCGAGGAGTTTTGCCGATTCGGGATCGATCTTGAATCTCGTCCCGATCTTCTTGATTCCCTTTTTTCTATCATTATTTTTAGTGAGGTATGGAGAGAGGTAGACGAAACGGACGTTCCTGAAGGCGGGGTTCTGCTGTAAGAGAAGGATGTTGTAATAGATAAAGTTCTTGTGGCGATGATCGAAGATGTCGAGGCTCCTGCCTAGGGTTTTTCCCGTGGTGAACTCTTCGATGGAGCCCGTGGTGTCCTTGGGATCGATTAGGTGGCCGGCGTCGATGATGATCACGAGCCCGCCCCTGTATCTCTTCTTCGGATCACCCAATCTCTTAAGCATAAGCTGGACTACGGTCTCGAGGCCCAGGTTATCGGCGATGCCGCCGTCGTTGATGTGAAAATAGGTCTTCTTCCCCTTAACCCTTCCCGTATAGTCCTCCACGATGACAGGCCCGAAGAGTAAGGGTATGCTGGCGGAGCCCATCACCGCCCTCGACACCCTCATATCGCCGATCGACTGTCCGACATCTTCGGCGAACATTGCGCCCTCATCCTCTTTAACGGGTAAGATCACCTTTCTTACGGCCGCCGTCTCTTTGAAGAACTCCATCCTGGAAAAGGTATCGAAGGTGAAGCTGGACCTTCTCAGCGTCGTGAAGAGAAATTTAGATCCGTTGTCCATCACCGTTCCGTTAATTATGATTGTGGGTGATTTTCCGTCAAGCTCTCTTTCGTTGAGATCGCCGAAGTCTATCGTTCCCTTCGCGGTGAGCAGTTCATCGAAGACCCTCTGGAGTATCACCCCCTTATCGGTCGCCTTGAGAAATATCCTCTTCCACTGCCACGGCTTGTATATGGAGACGATCTCCTTTTCAAAGTTCCTTCTCATGTCGTTTTTGTAGCCCTGGAAGAATTTGTTATACTCGTCGGTTTCTCTCACGACGGCATCCGGCTTTCTCATGCAGTAGTACGCCGAGGCGAGGCTCCCCCCGGAGACGCACGATATGTAGTCGACCTCGTCCAAGATACTCTTTCCGTCCGGAAGCCTGGCCTCTCTGTAGAGCTCGTATAAGACCGACGAGGTCCAGACCGCGGCCCGGCTTCCCCCGCCGGAGACGGAGATCGCAAAGAAGAAGTCCCCGTCATCGGCAGCGGCCAGCTCCTTATCCGCAGGCTCGGTCAATTTAGTGACGATAAATTTTTCCGGAACCACGCTGCAGGATATGAGAGGTATTGCAAAGATGAGGAGAATGATTGTTTTTATATTGATATACTTCATTGCTCCCTCCCTGTTATGAAATTTGCACATTCCAGTTTTGATTTATTTTGAATTGCCCTTCGTATCATATTTTTATTTACACTTTGTGATTCCCAGCTTGAACTTGAATCCTTATTCTGTCATTCCCAACTTGATTGGGAATCCAGAAAGATATTTTTATGGATTCCCGTTTCCCAAGGGAATGACATTTAATGCTTCTATTGGCTATTAAGCATCTATAATACCAAGAGATTGCCGCGTCGTTCGCCTTTCTAAAGAAAAGGCTCACTCCTCGCAATGACACTACATGAGAACCGTACTATTTCTTCAGCTCCTCGCAGGCTTCCTCAAACCCGCCGTCGCACGCCTTCCTGAAGTCAGCGTGGGCCTTTTCGTTTTCGCCCAATGCCTTGTAATTAAGACCCCGGTAGTAAAAGACATCAACATAATTCGGGTCGATACTAATTGCCTTGGTATAGTCAGCAATCGCCTCGTTATATTTCTCTAAACAGGTATAAGCATATCCCCTGCCGAAGTAGGCCCATTTGCAATTAGGATCGATACTTATGGCTTTTGTAAAGTCCGCAATCGCCTCGTTGTATCTTTCTAACATTCCATATGCAATTCCCCTTTTGCTGTAGGCATTGACATAATTCGGGTCGATACTTATTGCCTTTGTGAAATACTCGATCATTTTATTTGGGTCTTTTTCATTATTTCCTTTGTTGTACCATTCAATTGCGGCTTTGTTCTCACTCTGGGCGCTAACAACCGCGGGTGCGACGAGAAAAGCGCCTGTAATAAACAGGATCACCAAAAATTTTAGTTTTTTCATTTTTTTACTCCTGTTGCCTTTTGTTAATAAAATCCTACTCTCCCCTTAAGTTTCTGATGATCTCATCCTTGACTTTTCCCACGACTTTAACGGCCGCCTCCTCAAGGGTTTGAACGTCCTTCCTCTTGATCTTCAGCCTTGTGGGGATCTCCTCGAATCTCTCAACGAGATCGGGGTCGTCGGCGACGTAAGGGGATATATGAACGAGTTTGACCTTTTTGAACTCCTCGTTTTTCATCGAGAGCATATAGGTGACGTACGTCAGGTACATCGCCTGGCCCGAGTATATCAGGTTCGTCCTGGAGGTTAGCTCCTTCACCTTTATATCCTTGGAGAGGATGGTTTCGATCTGATCGATCCTGCGGCGGGCGTCTATCACGATAATCATCGCCCCCTTGTAATTTTTTTTCTCCACGTTGATGCGGTTGTTGAAAAGCTGCAGTACCGCCTCAAGGCCGAGGGGGTCGCAGACCCCGCCGTCGCTTATGTGGAAATAAGTACCCGATTCCCCAAAAGGTTTTTCGCGGTTCATCAGGGGAACCGGGCCTATTATCGGCGGCGCGCTGATGGAGGACGCGATCGCCCACGATATCTTCATGTCGCGAATGGAGATGCCGAGGTCTTCCGCGTAGAGGGTCGAATATATCTTGTCTTTGAGGGGGACGTTGCTCTTTACTATTGGTGTGGACCTGAAGTCACCCAGCCCTCCTTCGGCGCCCGCCGCGAAGTTGGAGCGGGGAAGCGTGGTGAAGAGGAACTTCTTGCCGCTGTTCAGCACCGTCCCGTTGACGATTAGAGCGGGCGCGTCCCCCCTCTCCGTCCTCTTCTGGAGATATCCAAAGGTAAGGCCGGACAGATAGTAGAGGTTAAAGTCGTCCTTCAAAAAGAACGCCTTTTCCATCGGGGAGGTCAATATCCGGGCCCAGAGCCTCGGCCTGAAAAAGGCGCTCTTTTCGATGTTTCGGCTCATCTCCCATATGAACTCCTCGAAAAACTCATCGTAGTCCTCTTCGTCCCTGTTCTCGTGAAGGGGCTTTTTGAGGCAGTAGTACGCCGATGATAGGCTGCCGGAGGATACGCACGATATGTAGTCTACCTCGTCAATGATGCTCCTGTCGTCGTCAAGCCTTACCTGCTTGAAAAGCTCCCTCAAGACCACGGTGCTCCACACGGCGCTCCTGCTCCCGCCGGTCGACACTGTCACGGCCAGGAAGTAGTCACCGTCGTCATATTTCCAGACCCTCTCTTTAATAGGCTCCGGCTGCCTGTATACAAGCCTTGACGGCGCAACATGAGCGCAACCTATAAGCAGAAAAGTAAGAGTCAATACGACAAGGCGAGAGAGAAATGTTCTTGGCATTGCTCCACCCCCCCTAATGGATTAACCGAGGATTGATCTAAAGCATTTTCAATCGGCTGGAATTAATGGATCAGTGCATCTATTATACACGCACGAATGGCTATTTCAAGGAAAATAATTTGGGCTTAATTTTTCAAATCGAACCCCCTTAAGAAATTGATTGCCTTTTTCCCCTCGGGGAGGTATATAATAGACCATGTAAAAAATTCTGGAGGGAGATATGTGCGATACATTCGTAGCCACGAGAGAGGCCACCGTCGACGGCTCCGTCATCTTTGCGAAGAACAGCGACAGGGAGCCGAACGAGGCCCAGGCAATCGAGTATTACCCCGCAAAGGTCTACAAGAAGGGCGGGGACTTGAAGCTTACCTACATTACAATTCCCCAGGCTGTGGAGACCCGGGGCGTGCTCCTCTCCCGACCTTTTTGGCTCTGGGGCGCCGAGATGGGGGCAAACGACGCCGGGGTCGTAATAGGAAACGAGGCGGTCTTCACCAAGCTTCCGACGAGAAAGGAGAAGATGCTTCTGGGGATGGATCTATTGAGGCTCGGCCTGGAGCGGGCCGACACGGCCGAGGGCGCCCTCGATGTAATGGTAAAGCTCCTCGAGAAGTACGGCCAGGGGGGGGCCGCCGGGTACGAGGATAAAAAGCTCCTCTATCACAATTCCTTTATCATTGCCGACCCGAAGGAGGCGTGGGTTTTTGAGACGGCGGACTACGAGTGGGCGGCGGTGAAAGTAAAGGGCGTCCGCTCGATATCGAATCGAATAACCATAGGAAACGAGTTCGACAGGTCGTCTCCCGGCCTCGTAGACACAGCGGTGAAAAAGGGGTGGTGCAAGTCGGAGGCGGAGTTTGACTTCGATAAATGTTATTCCGACTGGTTCTTTTCTACCTTTTCGATGGCAAGGCAGAGGTGCGAGAGAACCCAGGAGCTTATCGACGGCGCCGCCGGCAAAATCGACCCCTCCACCATGATGGCCTACCTTCGCGACCACAACATCGAGGAGGGCGAATACCGGACGCAGAAGCGCTTCTTCATGGACGAGATATGTATGCACGCCGCAAACGGCCTGTCGAGGGTAAGCCAGACCACCGGGTCTCTGGTATCCCACCTGACGGGTAAGATAAACACCCACTGGATAACCGGAACCGCCGCCCCCTGCACCTCGGTCTTCAAGCCTTTCTACTTCGAGGCGAAAAAGCTCCCGGACGTCGGCCCGGAGCCGACCGGCAGGTTCGACAAATCAATCCTCTGGTGGCGCCACGAGGCCCTCCACCGCGAGGTGATCAAGGACTACCCGAGACGGATAAGGGCCTTTAAGGACGAGAGGGACGAGCTCGAGGCGGATTTCTTAAAGGGGAGTGAAGAGCTTGTCAAGGGCGCCTTAAAAGGGAAAGGGGGAGGGTCTTCAAAGAAGCTCCTATCCTTCTCGGAGAGCTGCTTCAAAAGGGCTATGGATGCGGAGGAGAGGTGGTTTGATGCCGTGAGGTCGATACCAATAGAGAAAAAAGCGAATCCAATCTATTCCGGCTACTGGAAGAAGCAGTCCAAGAAGGCGGGGGCGCCGGCTTGATATTTCGCGTCGAGAGGATGGTTTTTTATCGAGAGGGAGGTCATTTTTTAATTAGCAAAAAAGGGGAGGTAATGAACCATGAAGCTTAACGTCAAGGCCTTTGCGCTGACGTGCGCGATTGTCTGGGCGGCCGCCGTTCTCCTCTACACCTGGTGGATCATAGTCCTGGAGGGCGCGACGGGGGAGGCCACTTTTTTAGGGCGGATCTACATAGGATACAACATCAGCGTTACCGGAAGCCTAATAGGGGCGCTCTGGGGATTCTTCGACGGCCTGATCGGGGGGTTCATCATCGCCTGGCTCTACAATCTGCTAACAGATAAAATGCCGATAAAGAAGAAGTGATGACCGATTCTATCGGCTCTCTCATCGACGCCGGGATCCCCTCCCGCCACCGATAAGGCGGTTTAACAAAAAACCACCGTGACATTTAAAAGAGCCTTGCAAAAAAGGTTGCGGGATATTTACACCTAAAAAATGGGGGTGCTCTTAAAAAACACCCCCATAATCACTAAAAATATTACTATTTCTTTTTACCGGAAGATAACCGGGACAAAAACCCGGAATCGACCATAGATCCCTGCCCCCTCCGATTTACTATTTCCCCCTGCCGATGCATTCCACAATAACGACAAAATGAATACTATAATTCCGCCAACGTCAGAGATAAAATCCGCTTTCAGATATAGAGGTCCAATATTAATATACGCTGAATCGGCCGACCGAGCACCGTTACCTCGGGTATTCGTCCGAGATGTAATCCTTTAAGTACTTGGTTTCCTCCTCGAGGCCGGACCTGACAAAGTTTACGATATCTTTCATGGAGATGACCCCCACGATCTCCTTTTTCGACACCACGGGCAGATGACGGATGTCGTTGGTCGTCATGACGTTGCTCGCCTTGTCCAGGGTGTCCTCGGGAGAGGCGCAGATCAGATCCCTGCTCATAATCTCCTTGACCTTGTAGGTGCAGAGATCCTTGGTGCATGTGCTGAGATGTATCAGGAGGTCCCTTTCCGTTATAATCCCGGAATATTTGTCCGAATCGTCCTTCACCAGAAGCGATCCCACCTTTTCGACGTTCATCACGGCCACGGCCTCGCCGACGTCCTTATTCTCGTTGATCGAGAGAACCGAGGCCCCCTTTTCCTTGAGGAGATCGGAAATTGTCCTTTCTTTCATAGACAGGCTCCTTCGATAGATTACTAATTTTCTAATGTATTGAATATAGCATAGTGTTTATTTTTGGATTGTCAAGAAAAATAGAGAAAAAATTTTATATCACATATTTTATAGTATATAAAAACGTAAATCAAATTTAATCTGCGACGACGGCTCATGGCTGTCTTCCACAGCACTTCTTGTACTTCCTGCCGCTCCCGCAGGGACACGGGTCGTTTCTCTTGACATTTTGAAACGTGAGCCCGGACGGATCTATTTCTCCGCTTCTCACAGATTCGACCCTCCGCCTCACCTCGTCGATGTGCGGCTCGATGTGGGTGAGAAGCATCTTTCTCGAGGCGCAAAAGACGGAGATGTTGTCGTACCCGGACGTGACGGACGAGCCATCCCACCGGAACTTGGTGCAGTCGCCCCGGCAAAACGAGAGGTGGGGACAGTTTTTGCACTTCGCGTTCACCTCCGCCTTCATCTCTCCGAACCTGAACCTCAGGGGGCTGGCCAGGAGCTTTTCCACGGGGTCATCGACGATGTTTCCAAGCCTCCACTCCGGGTATACGAAGAAGTCGCACGGGTAGGTGTCGCCGTTGTGCTCCACGAGGAAGTAGGAACCGCACCTCTCCAGCCAGCCGCAGGAGGTCTTTCTCCCCTCGAGGAGGTAGATGAAGATATCCTCGAAGATCCTGATGGAGACCTTGAAGAATCCCTCCTCCATCCAGAGGTCGAAGAGGCGGGTGTGAAACTCCCCGAGCTGCTCCCCCGTTATCGAATACGGGAGGGGCTTACCGCTCTCGTCGTACTCGAGGCACGGGATGAACTGGAGGTGCGTAAAGTCGTTGTCGAGCAGAAAGTTGTAGATCTCATCCGGCCTTCCCACGTTTAAGTCGGTCAACAGGACGAGGATGTTGAACGGGACGTCCCTCTCCCTCAGGAGGTTCGCGGCCCTCATCACCCTCCCGTACGTCCCTTCGCCCTTGTCGTCCTTTCGGTAGTGGTCGTGGATCTCCCTGGGGCCGTCCAGCGAGAGCCCCACGAGGAAGTTCTTCTGCTTCAGGAAATCCGCCCACGAATCGTCGATAACGACCCCGTTGGTCTGAAGGGAGTTTTCGACGACCTGCCCCGGCGACCTGTACCTGTCCTGAAGGCGGCAGACTTCTTTGTAGAAGTCAAGCCCCATCAGCGTCGGCTCCCCCCCCTGCCACGTGAAGGAGTTGTGGCCGGCCCCCATCTCGAGGACCTTCCTTATGATCTCCTCGGCGGTTTCGACCGTCATCATCTTCCCCACCGGGTATACGTCTGCGACCCGCTTGTAGAAGCAGTAGTCGCACCTCAAATTGCAGAGGTGAGAGGAGGGCTTTAGGAGGAGGTAAAGGCTCGGTATTATCATCGTTATCCTTTCATCGCAGGGGTGAAAATGAGTTTCGCCGCTTTCGATCTACAAGGACATTCTACCCTTTCGGGGACGATCCTGCAAACGGTTTTCCGTCGACGGAGAGATCGCAAAATTCACCGATAATCAATATTCCGCTCCTGTCCACAACCTCGGTCCTAATCCCCCCCCTCTGCTCGGAACATCTCCATTCAACCTTAACTTTTTTTGCCTTGAAAAAGGAGAACTTTTTATATACAATTCCTGTTAACGAATCAATAAAATAGTATTTATGGAAGATTCAAAAATGAAATCTCTCAAAAACCTGATCGCCCCCGTGATGTTTCTGAGCATTTTCATTATAATCACCGTTATTATCAAGACGTACGACCTTTCCCACCTCCACCCCAATATCCAGTTCATGGCCCCCTTCTCGATAATCGTCACGATCATGGTTATGGGAATCGGGAGCGGGAGCCTCTCCAACAGATACAAAATCCCCTCGATCCCCTACGGCTTTTTCCTGCTGTATCAGCTCCTCTAAATGACCGACACCGACATCCCGTTCAGGGTCGAGATACTCGACGACTTCTTCGATTTCGACGTCATCAACTCCGGCGCGCTCACCTGCATCATCAACTTCACAAGCCTCTGCCACGCGAGCTGGGATAGGATGAAAACGTGGGAGATGAGAAGGACATATATGACCGTGATGATACTCCTTGGATTTCTCGCTATCTTTTACCTGCCGTTTGAGATTCCTGACATGAATTTCTATATACTACTGATATCCCTTATAGGATACTCTTTGGGTCTGATCGCCCCGAAGATGACTATCTTCCCGGTAGGAAGCGCGATCAAAAAATAGCCCGAAAATCAATATTCAAAAGGGGCGTCACTGAAAGCGCCTCACGGATTCCATATTAGATGACCCGCCCTGATAAACCGCTTCCGGCGCCGGGTTACGGTACGGGACAACGGATATATCTATATCGCAAACCGCTATATCGATATCGGCGATATTGGATATTTGCCGTATTTGTGGGTCGCTTCGATCATCACCCTCACCTTCTCTATATCCATGTCCGGGTGGTCGTGAACCGGGCCCAGGAGAAACCTCCCTCCGGGTGCGCACATCTCGATCAAGTGCTTAACCTCCTCCTCCACCTCCTTGGGTTTTGAGCGCTCCGTCAAGATATAGTCGATTCCCACCCCGCCCACGATCGTGAAGACGTCGCCGTGAATCTTTTTCTCCTCGAAGATATCCACGTTGGAGGTGTTCTCGTAGGCGTGGCCCCCGTCGAAGCCCCACTTGATGAAATAGTCGAAGAGCTTCGTGTTGTCGCCGCAGGAGTGGATCATCACCCTGCCCCCCCGATCGTGAACCGCCTTTGTGTACCTCGTGTAGAAATCTCCGAAGAGCTCGTCGATAAGCTTAGGGTTCAATATGGGGCCGGTCTTGTACGCCATGTCGTCCCCCTTTAAAAGAACTTTGACACCGGCGTCCATGATCGCCATCTGCGTCTTCATGGTATATTCTTCGTTGTACTTTACGAGCTTTTTGATATACTCCCTGTTCCTCTTGAGCAACACGGGAAGCGCCTCGAATCCCACCATCTGAAGTATTATCTCGAAATTTCCGCTGGACACCTCCCCTATGATACATATCTTATCCCCGTACTTCGCCATCACCTCCTTGAAAAACTTGTAGGCCATGTGGGCAAGCTCGTCTATGTCCTGATGGTACTCCCACTCATCGTACTCTTGAGGGGTGGAGATAGCCGGCCCTTTATACATGAAATACATGTTGCCGTGACCGTCATCGATCCAATCCAAGAAGCAGCCGGTGGTCTTGGCCAGCGTCTCTGAATCCCACAACATGATGGTACCCTCGAAGACCGTCCAGTTGCAATCGAAGCCGAGCTCAACCGCCGCCTCTATCCTCTTCATCAGCCCACCGCCGATAAAGGGGTCGACGAGCACCTTCTTGAGCTTTCTTCCCCACCTGTCTATGATAAATGTGGAGACCGGATTTTTGAATATGAGCTTTGGTGGAATTAGCGGCTTTCCGAGAACCTGCTGCACCGGCCAGTCGTCGAGGCTTGCCGAAAACGTCGGCACCCTGTCGATCTTCTTGCCGTCGATGGCGGCTACAATCCGTTCAGTGGGATCCATATTTGCTCCTTTTCAATAAAGAATTTCTTCTACTGTCATAAAAGGTTTTATCGTGTTCTAATAAAAAATCTCTTAATTTAATTGGTCTTGTCTATAGCAATGGGGTATTCCCCGTACCTGTTGGCGGCGGCGATCATCACTTTCACCTTTTCCATGTCCATATCCGGGTGGTCGTGGATCGGGCCGATCAGAAACCTACCGCCGGGTCCGCACTTCTCGATCAGCTCAATAACCTTCCCCTCCACCTCCTCAGGCCTTGACCTCGTCGTCAGGAGGTAGTCCACCCCCACACCGCCGACGATGGTAAAGAGGTCGCCGTGGATCTCCTTCTCCCTGTAGATATCCACGTTGGAGGTGTTCTCGTAGGCGTGGCCCCCGTCGAAGCCCCAATCGATGAAGTAGTCGAACATCTGGGTGTTGTCCCCGCAGGAATGGAGGAGCACCTTCCCTCCCCTGTCGTGAACCGCCTTTGTGATGCGCCTGTAGGAGTCCCCGAAGAGGTCGTCGCAGAGCTTCGGATTCATCATAGGCCCGGTCTTGAAGGCGAAGTCGTCGCCGTCGAAGATGACCCTGATGCCGGCGTCCATCATCGCCATGTTCGTCTTCATGACGATCTCCTCCAGGAGCTTTATAAACCGCTTTATCAATCCCGGCTCTCTTCTTATAAAGAGGGCCATTTTCTCGAAGCCGACCGACCAGAGAATCGACTCGTGGATGCCGAAGGAGGCCTGACCCAATAAACATATCCTGTCGCCGAATCTCGACCGGGCCTTCTTGAAGAACTTATACGTCTGGTGCGACAGGTCGTCGATGTCCGGGAAATAGGGCCACTCGTCGAAGGCCTTGGGCGAGTCTATGGCGGGCCCCCGGTACATGTAGTAGGAGTTTCCGTGGCCGTCGTCCAGTATTTCGTAAAACGACCCCGTAACCCGGGCCATCGTCTTCGCGTCCCATATCATAAACATCCTCTCGAAGAGGGCCACCACCGAGTCGAACCCGAGGGCGACCGCCGCCTCGATGCTCTTCATCATCAGGTGGTCGAGGACGGGATAGAGTACCAGGCCCCCGAACCTTCTGCCGAGGGCGTTGAGAAAGAGCCCGGCCATCGGATTCTGGAGCATGAAGCTCCTGGCCAGGAGCGACCTCCCGAGGACCTGCTCCACCGGGTAGCTGTCCAGATAGTACGAAAACGTGGGGACCCTGTCGGTCTCTTTTCCCTCGATTGCGGCGATAATCCTCTCTGTCGGATCCATTACTGCACCTTTAAAAAAAACCTCATAAACCTAAAAAAAGGGGGACAGCTTTCTTGACAGCCTCCCCCGCATCCTTTAATCTATCCCCGCCCCAAGCACTCCCTGATTAAAGACGGCCCCCCAAATTTAAAGCCACCCCCCACAAAATCAGAACC
>CAZIWT010000062.1:0-19295 GCA_964542895.1 uncultured Thermodesulfobacteriota bacterium | reverse complement strand
AATAAAAAGATATTCGCTGGCTTTTTCCCCGATTTGGTGCTAAAAAAATGAAAACCTATTTTACCTTACAAAAAACGTAAGCCTTTTGAATTGTCCATTTAGGTTGGTTTTATGGTCTTGTTTGATAAGGGCCGTTGTTTCCTAATACGAGTACTTGTTGCAGTCGGTAGAAATCTGTTTTTTTAAGGTGCCATGAAAAAGGGAGTTTTTATGAAAGATTTATCGACCGATCTTTTCAACTGTTTGAACAGAAGGACGTTTTTGAAGGCGGCCGGAGGGGCCGCCCTTGTTTTAAGCTGCGGATTGACCCCTTGCTCCTGCAGCAGGAAAAAGGGGGAGCTTGCCGAGGAGGAGCTCAATTACTATACAAATCAGGACGAAAAATTGACCGAGGAGTTCAACAAGGCCGCCCTTATGCAGAAAGAGCTTCTCCTCTCTGACTTTGGTGAGTCCAGGGTGAATAAATGGACCGTCGCCGCAAGGGACGAGTTCAAGTCGCTGATACCCCGATTGCCCTATATCGGGGGCGATGAAAACAGCATGACAAGATTTCTGGTCATCTCTGCGATCCTGATGCCGTGGGTGAAGGTCCTTCGTGAAAATGAAGTGCCCATGCGTAGAAACGGCAGGATGATCTACGATATGGCAAATGAATATTACGACAGGATACCGGCCCCGATCAGATGGTATCTCGGGTGGAGCAATTTTTGGGAGAGCAGAAAGGAGAAGACTAGGGCGGCCGCCGAGCTGTCCGGGCTTCGCCGCTACCCGGACGATTGGGTTTACGAGTTTGTGGAGGGGGACGGCGAGGGTTTCGAGTACGGGATAGACATGACGGAATGCGGGCTGGTCAAATTCTGGGGCTCCCAGGGATTGGGGGAATTTGTGCCCTACCTCTGCCTAACCGATTGGGCCTTCTGGAAGGCGGTTGGAATCAGGGCGGCCAGAACCCAGACCATCGCCAACGGGGGCGACCGCTGTGATTTCAGATACGTCGGGAGGGGTGAGGTCGGGCGCTCCGGGTGGCCCCCGGAGTCGAATCCGGAGTGGACGGGGATTTACGAAGCCTGATTTTTTTAGATAAATTGTCGATCGATTTGGATGGGCGGAGCAGCGAAGCGCCATATAAAGACATTAAGGATTCACCACGACCTTTTTAACAAAATCGTGATCGCTCTCTTTTCCATATTCTCGGCGCGGGTGAAAAGCCGGGGTGTGAGGGGGGCGATATTTAGACTGTAATGAAAGGCCGCGGATTGGGATCACTTTAATGGTGAGCTTGACATCAAAGAAGTTTCCTAACTATCATCAGATTATTGCTGTTTGAGAATCGTTTTTATTGGTGAACCAATAGACTCTTAGAATCTTCTTCATTCATCGCCGATCCTCCCCACACTCGTCCCCGGAAAGTAGAATTGTAATATTTCCTCGTGGCTTAGGCCCAGCCGCGAGAGCCGAATCGCCCCCTCCTGGCACATCCCGACGCCGTGGCCGAGGCCGCGGCCTTGAAAGAGATAGTAACCACCGGAAATATCCATCTCGAAGAGCGTGCTCTTTATCGTGCTCCAGCCCAGCGCCCTCCCTGCCGTGATCCTGAACTCCTCCCCGGAGATCAACTTGGCTTTAGGCCCCGTTATCTCGAACTTTGCGACCCTCCCGGAGGGATCCCTCGATATTATCTTGAGGCCGAGGGCCGTGAGGTTGAACGCTTCGGAGAGAAGCGCCTTCATCCTGTCTACCTCGATTCTCGCCTCCCAGCTGAAGTGCTCGCTGCCACAGCAGAGATGGCCGCCGCGGCCGGGGAGCCTGCACACGACCGGCTTTAGGTAGGGGGGGTCGTCTCCACCCCAGACGTGGGCCGGGGCCGTGGTGACGCCGCCGCAGCAGGCGTGGTAGAATACGCGGGCTGTCTTTCCGTTAAAAAAAAGTACCCGACCTCTTGTCTCGTCGACCGCCCTGACCGAGAGGGCGGTCTCGATTCCCGCACCGCCGTAGTGCTGGCAGTGGGTCTTGTCGCAGAAGTCGTAGCCGCCGTGTCTCCCCAAGTTCCCAAGTGCGTACGTTCGGGATAGGATCGCCTGGGCTTTGGTCGCCTCCAGCTCACGCGTGGAGATCTCTGAGGCGACCACCGAGTAGAGGTAGTCCTCTACGGGGACGATGTTTATAACGGCGACCGCGCCCTTGTCGTTGTAGATCCGAAGCCGTCCCCTATAACTATAGCTATAGCTTCGGGGCTTTATTTCCTTTCGGTCGAAGGCGATGGTAAGAGGCGCTCCGCCCCCCGATCTGATTTCGATATCGCCCGGCGCCGTGTACTTTTTATCCCCGACATTTATTTCAAGCTCCCCGCCCTCCAGGGCCGTGACGTTAAGCTTTTCGTCCGAGATTTTTATCTCTCTCCCCCCAAGGGAGACGCTCAAGGGGCCGTTTGATGAGAAGGCCGCATCCCTCTCGATCCTCCCCTCGAGGACCCTGACCTTCAGCTCCATCCCGCCGGGGTCTGCCCCGATAGAATCGATATCCGCCCAGAGGATGAATGAGATGAGGAGGGGAATCGTGAAAAAAGCGAAACTTTTCAGGCGCATCTTTTTGGTTATCAAGTTCATAATGTCCATTTGGCTGTATAAAGCTTAAACGCCCCTTTCGTTCTCCGCTCTCATATTAATATCAAGGTGTATAGATCCAGCAATCAACCTTCATATTATTCGATGGACGGTGGGGCTGTCAACGGTTTATGCAGCCCGACGTTTCGGCAAATTGCCGTCGGGCCCGTTAAATCTCCAGATACCTTTTATCTTGACCTTTTTTACGGCTGCTATATTATTATATATAAAACTAAATCCATTGTACTCATTTTGTGATTTTAACCGATTTATAATATCGAAAGGGGGAGTCATAGATGTCACTCTATAAGAAGATCCTCGTTGCGGTGGACGGATCGAGCTGTTCCAACAAGGCGGTCAAGCTCACCGTGGATATGTGCGGTCAGTTCGGCGCCGAGATGCACACTATATTTGTCATCTCCGAGATCGTGGTCGATAACTTCAAAAAGCTTGGTAAGAAGGAATCAAAAGAGGTGATAGACAAGCTGAAGGGGGAGGGGAGGAAGTATTTCAGGGACGCCAAGGAGCAGGCGAAGGAGGCCGACGTCAAGGTCGTCGAGGTGTTGAAGGCCGGCTTTCCGGCCGACGAGATCGTAACCTACGCCAAGAAGAGCAAGGTGGACCTGATCGTCATGGGGACTCACGGCAAGAGGGGCGCCACCCGTCCCCTCATCGGGAGCGTCGCGGACAGGGTCATTCACCTCGCCCCGTGTCCCGTGATGGTCGTTCGTTAGGGAAAGGCTTTCATGTCCCAAAATCCTCTAGTAAGGTTCCTCGTCAAGAGGCTCTCGGCCGATAATGTCTACCGTTTCTTCGAAGGGAGGGACGAGTACCCCATCCTGACGAGAGATATCGGGCCGATGGTGGAGGAGAGGGGGGATGAGGGTGAGAGGGCGCTTACGCTTGCCGGGAGATACCTGAAGGGTGCCGGCGCCCACGATTCAGGGGATGAGCTCAAATCCGCCTTCGACGCCGCCGAGGCTCTCGAGGACACGCTGGCGCGCTACGATCCCGCCTCTCACCGAAGGGCCCGAAAGGCCGCCTATTTTCTGGCTCGATACCTCTTTTCCCACCCGGATCCGGAGAGGCCCTTCTCCTCCGAGCATGACAGAAGCGACATCCTGGATAAGGTAAAGGGGGCGAATGGGGGAGTCCTCTACCTGCCCAGCTACAACTCCCATCTCGACAGCGTGGTGATAAACGTCTTTCTGGACTCTATCGGTCTGGGCCTTCCCTTTTCGGCCCTGGGGGACCTTTTGATCCCCAACCGGGAGATCGAGGAGGAGCTGAAAAGGCTCAAGATCGTAAAGGTCGTAAAGGGGCTCCTGTGGAGTCCGGCGAGGAGGGCCTACGAGGGAGTCCTCGCGGCCTATTTGAGGTCGCTCCTCGAGGTGGGGGCGTCCCTCGTGGTCCACGCGGAGGCCTCCCGCTACACCACCAGGAGCATCGACGGCTCGCTTCGGGCCGCGGTTCCCGACTGGATTGTAGACGCCCTCTTGAGGGCGGAGGGGGATGTCACCGTGGTTCCCCTCTCGCTTTCCCTCTCTCGGGTTCCCGAAGACCGCTCCCTGACCCACAGGAGCCCGCTGAGCGGAATCGTGACGTTGAGGGACAGAGCTGTGGATATCCCCATAAGCGAGTATATGAGGTTCGGGCGGGGATATTTTTGGAGGTTATTGTCCGCCGTCTTCGATGGGATGGAGGGGGTCTACGGGAGGGCGTTTGTGACGATGGGGGAGCCGTTTAACGTTAAAGACCTCGTCGGCGATCTCAAGGGCAACGTGGTTCCGGGGGACGTCATAGGCCGGACGGTCCTCGAGGGGGTGGCGAAAAACAAGATGGTGCTCCCCACGCACCTGGTGGCGAAGTCCCTCTACGGCAGGGAGGTCCTCTCGGCGAAGGAGCTGAAGCTCTTAGCCGAGGAGGAGCTGGAGCAGATAACAGAGTTTTATCGGGAGAGGTACAAGAGGGACCCGTACCTCGATTCGAACTTCTCCTTGGGGATGGACAAGGTTATCGAAGAGGGACTCAAACCCCTGCTCAAGAGGAAGATAGTCTCAGCTACGGCCGGTTTCAGGAAGAGGTACTGGATAAAAGATTTGAGGCTGGGTCTCTTCTACGCGAATCAGGCGGACCACAGGGTATACCCCTTAAAAGCGGAGGAGAACGTGACCGTGGTAAATGCCGGGGCCTTCGGGTACACGCTCGCCGTTCACCTGGGGAGAAAGTTCGACGAAAATCCGGACTATTCGGATTACGGCCTGATCCTCTACGACGCAAGGCCCGGCCTCGTCGAGGCGATCGCCGAGGAGCGCCAGCACCCGGTCTTCTTCAAGGGGCATACGCTGCCGAAGGCCGTGCACGTGGAGTCCGACCTGAAGTCCGCGGTGAGAAGGGCGGATCTCGTGCTGATCGCGACCCCCTCCAACTACTTCAGGGGGGCCGTAACCGCCCTTCTGGACGCCAACCCGGATCCCTTCGATCTTCTGATCGCCACCAAGGGATTCGAGGTGGAGACGGCGCTCCTTCCCGTCGAGGTCGTCTGGGAGGAGCTGGAAAAGAGGGTCAGGAAGGACGACATCAGGCTTGCTGTGGTCTCCGGCGCGAACCTCGCCGATGAGATCATCGGAGGGCAGATAACCGCCACCCAGCTCGCCGCCGAAAACGAGGAGCTGGCGCTGAGGCTCAAGGGGCTCTTGGAGACCCCCAATTTCATCGTTCACCTAAGCCGGGACCTCGTGGGCACGCAGCTTGCCGCCGCAATGAAGAACGTCTACGCCATCGCCTACGGGATCTCGGCGGGGTCGAAGGAGGTGTCGGTCAACTTCACCTCGACCCTCGTCACCAGGATATCGGCGGAGATAAAGACCTTGGCCCTGGCGATGGGGGCGGATGAGACCACCTTCGGCCCGGAGGGGCAGGCGTGGATGGCCGATTTTCTGGCCACGGCCCAGGGCGGAAGGAACAGCCAGTTCGGGAGGTCTTTGACCAAGTGGTCGGCGCCTTTCGCCCTGAGGCGCTTCAAGGAGGAGAAGAAAAACGTGGAGGGCTACAGCGCCGTCGGGGCGGCGGTTCGGCTCTCGGAGAAGTACGAGGTGAGGCTTCCCATCGTCGAGGTCCTGGCGGATATACTCTACGAGGGGGGGGAGGTCGACCCGAGGCGGTTTTTGGAGGAGGGGAGGTAGCCGGATTTTTAGAAACCCCGCCCTTATGTGTAAAGCGGCAGGAAGGCGAAGGTGAATGTCTAAGTGGAACATCCGGGGCCTGATAATTTCAAAATAAGGGGGGCGACGACAGGTGACGTTCCCCTCATTACGTCTATCATCCGAACGTCGTTTGCGGATGTGGCGGAGAGATTCGGCCTGACCGAAAAAAACACCCCGACCCACCCGGCGTATATGGCCGAGGAGAGGATCGGGGAGGTGATGGGTAAAGGGGTTGTTTTTTTTATATTAGAAGATGGGAAAACCGCGATGGGTACAGTGGCTCTCGAGGGATCAAGAAAGTCGCCGGGCGTCTTTTACGTTGAGAGGCTCTCCGTCCTCCCGGAGTTCAGGAGGAAGGGCGCCGGGGGCCTGCTTCTAAAGCACGCCGTCAAAGAGGCTGTGGCGTTGGGGGCGGGTCGGGTCGAGATCGGGATCATCGCCGAGCAGGCCGAGCTTCGGCGCTGGTACGAAAGGCACGGCTTTCGGGTGAAGGGGAGGAGGAGGTTTGACCACCTGCCGTTTACGGTGACGTTTATGTATTTAGAGATTTAATTGGTTTTGCTCCCCTTGTCGTGGATGAATAGGGGATTCTTCACCCCGGCCGTAAGATAGACATTAACGGCCTTGAAAGAGAGTGGATATCCTTCACCCTTTCTTTAATTATCAGACAGCCCATCTCATCACACATCGTTCTTACTCACCATTACACGGGGATGTCCCTCCTCTTGAAGAGCGCCGCGGCGGCAACCGTAAACAGGGCGAAGTACCCCAATAAAATAAGAGGATTTGCCGCCGAGATCGAGCCGTGGATCAATATCTCGTTCGGCCTGTAGAAGTGAAAGAAGCTCAAGAACGGCAGATACTCCAGAAACGAGATCACCTTTATTAAAAGCTCCTCGTAGGCGAACATGGCAAACATTATCCCGATGGTGATGAAGAGGGTGTAGTTCTGCTGGGGGATGAAAACCGAGATGAGAAGCGAGACGGCACCGAAGGCGAGGCAGAGGAGAAATCCGGAGAGGAAGGCGGCGGCGAGGATGTCAAGATTCACCGGCATCCCAAGGATTAGAAGGCCGACCACCGTAGTGGCGAACGTCAGGAGGATTGCCAGGGCCAGTATAATCGCCGCGGCGATCAGCCTGCTCAGGATCAGTCCCCCCCTCGTTACCGGGTACGACAGGAGGATGTCTACCGTGTTCTCCTCGATCTCTTTTGCGATGATCTTGGAGGCGATGATCGATGAATAGACGCCGAAGACCATCCAGAACGTCATGTGAAACACCTCGAGGTTGAGCCACCCGTAGATGTCCGTGAATCCGTAGATCGGGTCCCCGAAGATATCCTTCATCAGCTTGGGCCAGCTGAGCGAGATGTTTAAAGCGTCGTCTTTCGGCATGTCGGGAAAGATAAGCGTGAGGAGCATCACGACAAGGGCCGTGATCGAGGCGACGATGACCGAAAGCCTGGTGTTTCTGATCATAAAACTCTTGATAAGCTCGGTATGTATCATTTTTCAATCCCTGTAATATCTAAAGAAGAGGTCCTCTATTTTCGGGGTCTCGGAGATGAAGTCGACTATGTCGAAGGATGAGACCGACCGGAGCAGTTTTCGCATATCTCCCCTGTAGTGGAATTCGATAACCACGCCCTTCGCCTCGATAGTCTCGATTCCCTTGAGGGCCTTGAGAATTTTTAACAGCATGTCCGCGTCCGCCCCGGCGACTACCTTGATGTTCTTTCCCACCAGAGACCGGTAGCCCTCGATCTCGCCCAGGAAGACGGACCTTCCCCTCTTGATGATGCCCACCCTGTCGCAGATCCTCTCGGCCTCACCCAGGATGTGCGTGGATAGAAATACCGTCTTGCCCCTCTCCCTCTCATCGAGGAGGAGGTCGTAAAACCTCTCCTGCATGATAGGGTCCAGTCCCGAGGTCGGCTCGTCGAGGATGTAGATATCCGGGTCGTGCATGAAGGCCTGGACTATCCCGACGATCTGCCGCATCCCCTTCGAGTATCCGGCGATCTTCCTCTCGAAATCTATCTTGAATCTCTCGGTCAGCTCCATCAGCCTCTTTTCGTGCCTGGAGGAGATCCCGTTCTCCCTCAACCTCAAGAAGTGATTCAAGAAGCCCGTTCCGGTCATATCTTTGTAGAGGCCGACGTCGCCCGGGAGGTAACCTATTTTTCTCAATATCTCGGGCCGGTTTTTTTTCGCCTCGGCTCCGGAAAAGCTTATCGACCCGGCGGTGGGCCTCAAGAGCCCCAGCAACAGCCGTATGGTTGTGGTTTTGCCGGCGCCGTTCGGGCCGAGAAATCCGAATATCTCACCCTTATTGATATCGAGATCGAGTTCCTCAACCCCCAGCGAGGGGCCGTAATATTTGGTCAGCCCTGTCGTTTTGATAACTTCTTTGCCGTGGCCGCTCATTTCGTGTACCCCCTTTATTCGAGGTTTCTATCGCCCCTGTTGACAAGACCGTCCGATGTCAGATCGAGCATGAGGTCGATGACATCTCCAAATATGTCGACGCCGATATCCTCCCTGTGGAGGTAGAGGAGAAAGAGGGCGTGGAAGAGTCCGGCCAATATATTCGGCTTGACCTTCTTCATCGTCCCGGCCTGCTGGTAGGAGTCGAACGACTCCATGAGGATTGATCTCTCCTCAGCGAGATGGGCGCTCATCTTCGACGCCGGTACCTTTTCGAGGAGCTTACTGTAGCTGTTGTTTTGAACGAGGTCCCTTATGAACGGGTTTTCGTGAATGAGGTCGAGCGACGTCGACAGGAACCGCCTGAAGCTTTTTCTGTTAAGCCGAATATCACCAAGGTGTGACCGGAGGGACTCCCAGAGCACTCTCTCCTCCATCTCGAGGACCTCGAAGTAGAGCTCCTCCTTCGAGTCGAAGAACGAGTAGAAGGAGCCCTGGGCGATCCCCACCTCCCTCGTTATATCGTAGATGGTGGTCTTTTTGAGTCCCCGGGCGCCGAAGAGCTTTTTTCCTTTTTTTATCAACAAATTTAGTATGTCAACCCTTTCCGCCTCGCTGAACTGTCTTCCCATAATCAGGGCCTCCGTCAATCCTCTTGAATCCCCTCCAGATGAAACCATGAATGAACGAAATATTCATTCATTCATAGCTCCAAAATAGCATAGGGGCTTGGCTGTGTCAAGGGGAAAATGTTTTTTTTAATCAAAAAACGGAGTTTTTTAGGAAGCGTTGTTGTGCCGGGGCGCGGTGTGCCGCGCCCCGGTTTCATTTGGCCTGGATTGTTTTAAAGGGGTCTAAAGCGGTTTTACCGGAATGCAAATGTCAACGATACATTTATTTTCCGGGTGTTCTTTCGGATCGTTGTGGAAAAGCTCGTAGCAGAGCCTATCGTCCGGCTGGTAGCCGCTTGCGGGAAGCCAGCCGCCAAAGACCATATCCCACGCCTCCTCGTATTCATCGTTGCTAAGCTCAAACCTTGCCGCTGCGTACTTTCCTCCGGGGATGGTCATGTAACCAATCTCTCCATCGACCGGTGTGTCCTTCGGAACAGTAATACACACGCTTGTCCTGAGATTCGCCTCATCGGTGACCTTAGGATCGTCGTGATACATAGCCATTAAATGTGTTTCTGGAAAGCGCAAAAGGTCCCTCGGCCCCGCCCAGCCCATCAGCCTGTTGAACAGCCCCTCGAAAAGCTCGCTGTCCCCCTTGTAGGGGCCGATGTGGCGGACGTAGGCCACGTGCAGCTCCGGCATATCCTTGACTTCCACCTGAAAATCGGGTTTCTTTACCATTTTAATCCTCCAAATATGGTTTTGCGTTGTAGTGTCAATGTAGTAGGAGGAGACTTCGAAGTCTTGCCGAATCTTGCTTATCGCTTTACCTTTATTGCTATCGATTTTACCTGTATTGCTCTCGTGGAGGCTTCCGGTCCGGCGCCACCGGCTGGCACTCATGTTGAAAAATTCCTTGAAGGCCCGGGCGAAGGGCGCCGACCCGGAGAAACCGCAGTCGTATGCAATTTCTGTAATACTTTTTTTCGGATTGTTGATGAGCTTTGCGGCCGCCTTCTCGACCCGGATTCTCTGTATGTACCGGTTCAGGGTTTCTCCCATGATCGTCTTGAATATCCGGTGGAAGTGAAAGCGGGAGAAGTTGGCGACAGAGGCCAACTTTTTGAGGGAGAGGTCCTTGTCGATGTTGAGCTCGATGTAGTCGACCACGCGGTTTATCCGAGAGATGTACTCGTCCCGGAGAAATTTCGCCCTTTCGTCGTTATTGGTACTGTCCATCACCATAGCCTAAATAGATTGAATCGGGCCTCAGAAAAAGAGGAGGTAGCGGGGGACCTTCTCCATATACTCGCGATACGAATCGCCGTACGCCTCGAGGCAGAATCTTTCTTCATCAAGAGTCGTTTTGTGCATCAATATCTGTTCCACAATTGCAATCAGGAGGATAATCCAGGACATCGTGGCGATCCCGACTCCCAGCCACGCTATGAATGACGAAACGTGGATTGGATTTCGAGAGATGCGATATAGGCCTCTGACGACGGGTTTATCCATAGGAGTGTTTGCGTAATTGACCATCGAGACGACATAGCCGATCATACCGATAACGAAGACCGAAAGCCCGCTCCAGAACCAGCCTGTGCCGAGTTTTAGCGGTACGAATATCGCGAAGACGATATTGCCAAAAAAGAGGATCATTTGAACCTTTAACAATATTTTGTCAAATAGACTGTTTGACGGGTGCACTGTCAAACGCTTTACGGCTTCCCTTGGGATTGCTGCTATAACTACTCCATTAATTAATAGATACGCGGCCGAGAACCACCATCCGTTAAACAGCCCCAATCGAAGTTCAGGTACTAAATCCATAGCATTCTCCTTCTCTTTTTAAAGAGTTTAGTAATACCACTTAATCGATTAAGTATCAATGGGAAATTTTCTCCTTGATTCAACATCGATGTAAAAATCCTTAAAAAAAATTTTATCACTTACCTTCACTTTAGATATTTTGTATGATATAATAAAACCTTTTATGTAGATATGCTGATTTTATCGTAGTTGATGAACAGGCTTAAGGTGACTAATGAAGGGCTTCTTTTCCCCCAAAAGCGTTGCCGTGGTGGGGGCCACGGCCAATAAGATAAAGGGCGGCTACCATATTTTTAACAACCTCGTCTCTTACTACAGCGACAGGGTATATCCGGTAAACCCGAACTACACAGAGATCGACGGCCATAAGGTCTACCCCTCCGTCTCGGAGCTTCCGGAGATCGTGGAGCTGGTCATCATCTTCACCCCGGCGAAAAGCATCCCGGCGATCGTCGAGGAGTGCGCCTCTCTGGGCATAAAGCGGGTGCAGATTCAGGCGGCGGGCTTCGCCGAGACTGGAGACGGTGGAAAGCGGCTCGCCGACCGGGTGATGAAGATCGCCGGTGAAAACGGCATGAGGATATGGGGTCCCAACTGCACCGGTTCCGTCAACTCCGACAATCTCTTTTTCGCCCCATTCATGCCGGCGCAGGACCTCGGCGATAAATTGACCAAAGGAAATGTCAGCATCGTAACCCAGACCGGGATGCTCGCGGCCGGCTTTTTAATCCAGACCCTTGAAAGCAACTACTTCGGCATAGACAAGGCGGCGGCCATCGGAAACAAGATGGACGTGGACGAGGTGGACATCCTGGAATACCTAGCAGGGGAGGATTCGACCGAGATCGTCCTGATGTATCTGGAGTCGATAAACCGGGGGAGGGAGTTCCTTGAGGTTGCGGAAAGGCTGAAGGGGAAAAAGGCGATCGTGCTTTTGAAGGGCGGCAGAAGCCCCGTGGCGGTAAACGCGGCGCTGTCGCACACCGGCTCCCTTGCGGGAGACGAAGGGCTGATAACGGGGGCGCTCGCCCAGGCGGGTGTCGCCCGGGTATACGGCTTTATCGAGATGGTCAACGTGGGGAGGGCGCTGTCGCTCCTGCCGACGTGGGAGGGCGGGAAGAGGGTGGGGATAATCACCATCAGCGGCGGCGCCGGGATCGTTACTGCCGACCTCTTAAACGACAGGGGGATCGACGTCCCGGAGCTGACCGAAGAGACTACGGCCAGGCTCCAGGAGATGTTCCCCCCGTGGATGCCCCCAAAGAATCCGGTGGACATATGGCCCACAATGGAGATAAGGGGGATCAACGAGGCGCTGGAGATGGTGGTTCCCGTAGTTATGGCGGATGAAAATATCGATGCCGTGATACTACTCCCCTTTGCCTCCCCAATAACGGAGAATATCGATACGGGCGTTTTTACAAGGGCGATGGTCGAGGCAAAAAAGCCTATCTTGACCTGGATGTTCGGGTTTGTTCCCTCATTCGAAAACTTCAAGAAAAACTTCGAGGGGGCGGGGGTGCCGGTCTTCACCGAGCTCAACCAGATCGTCTCCGTCGTCTCCGCCCTGAGAGATTTGAACAGATAAGGCGATATTATTTTGTCATTTCCTTGGTAAGCGGGAATCGGGTGAAATAGTATACTGTCATTCCAGTGCAAACAGGTAACTCTAAGTGTGTCATTCCCGCGAAAGCGGGAATCCAGAGCGTGTGGCATTTGAGTGCTGGGCGGGTGGGCTGCACTGATATCTTTCTGGATTCCTTTATCTCGTTGGGAATGACAGTATAAAGAATTCCCAATAGTGTTGCGAATGACAGTATAATGGATTCTCAATGGTGTTGGGAATGAAAATATATGATGGAGTTTTAATTTAATGGGGGTCTTGAGGTTTTCACTCGTGGCGTTTCTCTTGATCCTGTTGATCAAGAAGAAGTTCGACCTCGGGCTGTCGCTCATGATCGCGGCCGTCTCCCTGGGGCTGATGTACCAGATGGCGCCGGTCGATCTCGGCGTGGCACTGTTCAAATCGTCGATAAACGTCATGGGGCTTCTGCTCCTTACCGCCGTCATGATGATTATCTTCCTGTCGGAGCTGATGAAAAAGGCGGGCAGGATAAAGACCCTCGTTTCGTCGCTTCGGTCTATGCTGGGGGACCCCAGGGGCGTCGTCACCCTGGTCCCGGCGATGATAGGGCTGCTGCCGATAATCGGCGGCGCCATAATCTCGGCGCCTATGGTGGAGGAGGCCTCCGAAGAGCTGAAGCTCACCGCCCCCAGGAAGACCTTCCTCAATTACTGGTTCAGGCACCTCTGGGAGTATATCTTCCCGACCTACCCGGGCGTGATATTCTCCGCGGCGATCCTCGATATCGGCCTTCGGGACGTGGCGAAGGCAAACTTCCCTCTCACAATCATGGCCGTGATCTCGGGTCTTTTCTTCGGCATGAGGGGAATAAACCACGAAAAGGAGTGGGACGGTGGTATAAGCGGAAAACTAATATCCGATTTCATCATCAGCGCTCTTCCGCTGATCGTAGTTATCGCGGCGGTTCTCTCCATCAAGACCGAATCGGTCCTCGAATCGCTTCTGGTTCTCAACATAAGCCTCGCCATGGTCTTTACCCTCTCGGCCCTCCTCTACAGGATCGGGCCGAAGGATATATGGGAGA
The DNA here is from genome assembly GCA_964542895.1 of uncultured Thermodesulfobacteriota bacterium. Taxonomy (GTDB): domain Bacteria; phylum Desulfobacterota; class Zymogenia; order Zymogenales; family Zymogenaceae; genus Zymogenus. The sequence continues at coordinate 5,945 of CAZIWT010000062.1, read as the reverse complement.
TAGTCAAGGCGAACTTCTCCTTGAAGTTTGTCCTGATCGTAGTCGGGATTTTGATATTCAAGGGGATCCTGGAGGACACCGGCGCGGTTCAGGACATCTCATCGGACCTAAACGACTTCGGCATCCCTGTATACCTCGTCCTTATCATCCTCCCCTTCATCATCGGCGTCTCCACCGGCATCACGATGGCGTTTGTGGGGATCACCTTTCCAATCCTCCTTCCCTTTTTCACAACAGGGGACCATCCGATGATCGCCTTTATGCTGGCCTACGCCGGGGGGTACGCCGGGGTAATGTTGTCTCCCGTGCATCTTTGCCTTGTCCTTACCGCGGAGTACTTCAAGGCGGATCTGGGTGCGGTCTACAGGGAGGTGGTAAAGCCGGTTTCTGTGGTTCTGGGCTTTGCCCTGGCGGCCTATCTGGTGTTTTATTACGTGTTGTGAGGGGGGGGAAGGAAGCTGTAATACAAAATTACGTCAGGTCGAGATTTCCGCTGTTGAACTCGACGAGCCTCTTCCAGTTGATCTCGCCGTTATCACAGAATTCCTGGATAAACTCCTCGGTGAATAGATTCAGGATCCTATCCTTTTGCTTAATGAAATCATCGTTGTGTTGCTTGGCCCTGTAACCCAGCGGCTCAATAATATCCGTATATAGGTTTGGATTTTCGCTTATCAAATACCAGAAGTTCTGACCTACAACCTTCATGGCTCCCCTTAAAAAGCTCGTTTTCACCCTTCCGTAGCATATGCCAAGAACGGGTTGGGTATTGATGTTTCTGTTTGATTGTTTCAAGACGCTGACGGCATTTTTAAAGTCGTCTTCCTGTTTTCTGTGTTGAGCGCTGTTTCCCCAGTTGGGCCCAGACTTTATGGAGACGAGATGATGGACATCATCTTTGAAAAACTCCAGGTCCACACCGGTGGCGGCTTATTTCTGGCCTTTGCATGTCTCACCTGATATAAAAATCGCGAGCTCTTCAAGGAAATCGCCGAAGAGCTTCTCTTCGGAGGAGGACAGGAAGGCGTCAAGAATGCTTTTTATAAGCTCCGAAGCGATTCCAATATTCTTTGCCTTAAAGAGGTAGGGATTTTTCTTCCTTAATATGCCTTTTAAGTTTAAAGATTGCAGGGATTTGATTTTGTTGTTGTGGAATATTACGATATTATCGTTGACAAACTCGTTGACATTTTCCAGAGATAGTTTTTTCATAGCAGTTTGCTCTGCTTTAACTCATTACTGCCCAGTTCCTCCTCCGCCAGCCTGCAGTACTCCTCGTCAATATCAATCCCTATGTATGCCCTTCCCAGCCTCTTCGCGGCGACCGCCGTGGAGCCGGAGCCCAAAAAAGGGTCCAATACGACGTCGCCCGCTTCCGTAAACAGCTTGATGAACCATTCGGGGAGTGCGTAAGGGAAGGCGGCACTGTGGCTCCTGTTGGCGCACTCGGTAGCGAGGTGAAGGACGTTTGTAGGGTAGGCCATCTCCCTCCCGACCCAGTTGGAAATGTTCTTCCCGAAGCCGCTCTCCACCTTAGATTCATCCCTTGTTTTGTCCGTCTCGCTAAGATTGTTCAACCTCGTCTTGGCCCAGTCCCCCATGGGAACCATCACCTCCTCCTGAAACATCTTAAATTTCTTCTTTTTGTTGAACTGAAGCAGTCTCTCCCAGGCGTCCCTGAAGCGGTTGGGCCATTTACCGGGAAAACAGTTTTTCTTGTGCCAAATGTATTCCTCCGTCCAGAGCCATCCCCTCTCCCTCATCTCGAGAATAAGCTCGATTACGTATGTGTGCCGCTCTCCGTTGGCGACACGCTCCTTGATATTCAATATGAAGGTGCCAGTTTCCGTTAAAACCCTCAGAAACTCCTCCGACTTGGGCAGAAACCATTCCACGTATTTGTCAGGATGAACTCCCCCGTATGTGTTTTTCCTGCTGTCCGCGTAGGGGGGCGATGTAACGATCAGATCGACGCAGTTGTCGGGAAAAGAGCGGAGGACTTCTTCGCAGTCTCCGCAGATTATCGTGTCTCTTGGCAAGGTCGACTTCATTGGTTATATATCTAACTATTTTTAGTCGAATTACTTTTTGGCGTATTATATCATTAAAGACTCTACTTCGGCAAGGACTTTACACAAATGAAAGTTTGATCCGATATTGAGAAGTATGAAATAAGAGATTTTTTTACGCCCGGAGTAGCAACTCATCTCCCACCCTTAGCAAACCTCAACATCTCGTCCATAACCGCCTTTCCGAGACTCTTGTTTCTCCTCTCCGGGCAGTGCTTCAGATCGGGGAAATAGAAGTATTTCCCGTTTTTGATCTCGTAATCCTTTTCGAGGCAGAGCCCCTTCCATGGGTCCCTCCCGCCGCAGACGTAGATTAGGGGCACCTTGAGATCCGGGACCATCTCCCGGGGCGACCAATCCGGGCTTACTGCGGATTTGGGATTTTCTCCGAAGATCGCCCTGCACTCCTCGATGAAGTCATCGGCGCTCCGGGTGTAGATTCCCCCCCCTTCGCTGGAGACCCAGAAGACCCCCGTCTCTCTTGCCTGCTGGTAGCGCCAGATGCGCCAGTTGTACATCCCGGCGTATGCCTCCTCAAGGCTCAGTGTCTCTTTGGCGTTGGATAGGGCGTAGTTAAGCGCCGCACCTCCGGCTATCGTGTTGTCCATGATGTGAAGCAGTCTGAGAAACGCCCCGGTGGGGAGCTTGGAGAGGGCGCCGAAGTACTTGATGTAGCCCTCGTACTCGTCGTACTGGGTCATGCCGGTGACGAACGCAATGAGAAACTCCCGCTCTATCCAGTTTTCGTCGAAGAGCTCATCAGGCTTAAGGCTTTCGATGTGATTTGCGATCCGCCCGTAGATGTCGGGGCCGAGGTTTATTCTCACCTGCCTGTCGTAGCAGTCCATGACGAAGGGCCAGTCCACTACCCCGCTGGAGGAGAGGACGACCGAGATGTCATCGGGATATCTCGAGGCGAAGTTGATGGAGAGCCCGCCGCCGTAGCTGTGGCCGGCGGCCATCCAGGGGCCCGGAAATTCGCCCTTCAGGGTCTTTACCACGTTGTGATAATCGGCGAGGGCGGCCTCAACCGTGACATAGGCGGGGATCGACTGGTCGTCGTTGGTGAGGCTCTCGCCGTACCCGCGGTGCTCGGCGTGAACGAAGACCACATCGTTTCTATCGCCGTATTTCTCACGGTAGGCCTCCATCTCCGAGAGCTTAACGTCGTGCTCGTTTCCGAGGATGAAAAAGACCGGCGCGTCTACCGGGGCGCCGTCCGGGATCAGGATATCCACCTGCTGATCGAACGTCGCCCCACCGGGCTTTTTGTGGTCGACCGGCTGCGTGATGCTTCTTTTGATTATGCGATAGTTTTTCGGCGCTCCCTCCTCGGCACTTACGGTTTTATGGGTAAACGAAAGGGTCGAAAGGGCCGCCGCCGAGACGGCCGTCTTCGCCGCCAGGTTCAGAAAATCCCTCCGCCTTAAATTCTCCTCAGGTCGATAATCGGTTGATTCTTTCACTTTTAAGCCCCTTGATTGATTTGCTCGCCCTTTAGGGCTTCAATTCTTAAAAGTCAAGTGCTTTTTTCGACAGATTTTCCAAGATGACATTGACTCGAATTCCCTAACGACCCTCGATGTATGCGACCGCCCCATTGATCCTCTTTATAACCCGCTCTTTTCCGATGACGTGAATTATCTCGTAGATTCCGGGGCTCACCGTGCCGCCGGTCAGCGCCACCCGGACCGGCTGGGCGACCTTCCCGAGCTTGAGCCCGGTTTCCTCGAGGAGCTTCGTGAAGGCGTCCTCGATGCTGTCGGTGTTCCAATCTTTTATGGAGTCGAGCCTCCCAGTCAGGAGCCTGAACGGCTCTACGACGGCTGTTGTCAGGAATTTTTTGGCCGCCGCTTCGTCGTACTCGATTTCGTCGGTGAAGTAGAACCCGCCCATGGCCGCCATCTCCGTTAAGGTCTTTACCCGCTCCTGGAGCGTCTCGACTGCGGAGGCCAGCCAGACCATGTCGTCGACCTTGTGACCGGCCCTCTCTAGAAAGGGGAGGAACTCTCCCGCGAGCTTTTCGGGGTCGGCGGTTTTTATGTAGTGGGAGTTCAGCCAATCCATCTTCTCCGGGTTGAAAACCCCCGCCGATTTTCCCACGTTTGCGATGTCGAACTTCTCGATCAACTCCTCTATCGAGAATATCTCCTGGTCGCCGTGGCTCCAGCCGAGCCTAACGAGGTAGTTGACCACCGCCTGGGCGAGATACCCGGCGTCCCTGTACTCGGTGACCGAGAGCGCCCCGTGCCTCTTGGAGAGCTTCTTTTGGTCTTCGCCGAAGATCATCGGGACGTGGGCGTATTTCGGAATCGTGAGCCCCAGCGCCTCGAACATTACGATCTGCCTCGGGGTGTTGTTTACGTGGTCGTCCCCCCTTATGACGTGGGTCATACCCATGTCCGCGTCGTCGACCACGACGGTGAGATTATAGGTGGGCGTGCCGTTGGTCCTTCGGATGATCAGGTCATCCAGCTCGCCGTTATCGAAGCTTATCTTCCCCTTGATCAGGTCGTTGAACTCGGTGACGCCGGTCAGCGGAGTCTTGAACCTGATCACATGCGGCTCGTCACTCTCCGGGAGGTCATTGTCCCGGCAGGTCCCGTCGTATTTCGGCTTCTCCCCCCGCTTCTGCGCCTCGGTTCGCTTTCGCTCCAGTTCCTCGACGGTGCAGTAGCAGCGGTAGGCGTTTCCCGTCTCGAGGAGTTTCTCGATCCCCTCACGGTACCGGTCGTCCCGCTCGCTCTGGTAAAAGGGCCCCTCGTCCCAGTCGAGGCCGAGCCACTCCATGCTCCTTAGTATCGCGTCGGTGTATTCGTCCTTGGAGCGCTCCCTGTCGGTGTCCTCGATCCTCAGGATAAACTTCCCGCCCGTGTGCCTGGCGTAGAGCCAGTTGAAGAGAGCCGTCCTCGCCCCGCCGATGTGGAGGTAGCCGGTTGGGGCGGGGGCGAATCTTGTCCTTGTTGAAGTCATTTAAATCTTTGTCCCTTCCTCTTTTCAAAAGATATTTATCGGTAACACAGGGGCGCCGATTTGTCAACTTCGTTTCACCTTCAAAAAATATTTTCCCCGGGCCGTTTGGGCGTTCATAAAACTAATATCGGTCGGGATTTGAATGTAGAATTACAGTAAAGAATCGAGGAGGTAAATGGAAATGAAAAACGCGGTTTTGTCGGAACAGGAGTTCATCATCGATTACGAGCGGGCGTTGATGGCCCTGCCGGATCACCAGCTCTGGATATGGCTTATGTATCGGCAGGGACACACCCAGGAGTATATCGGGGCGAAGCTGGGGGTCACTCAGTCGGATATAGCGTATCACTTGGGTAAGACATCGGTCTATCTGAGGAGATGGATAAATGACGAAGAAGAGTGAAGAGAAGATGGTCAAGGGAAGAAAAAAGGGGGGTGGGGGGAGGGGAGATTTACACGAAAATGATCGGTTGCCGGCCGACAGGGCCGCCTCCGGAATGGATGAAGGGAACGGGGCCGATGGGAACGAAAATAACGGCGACAACGGAAAGGGCGTCCTCAAGGCCATCGTGAGACAGGCGAAGAAGGGAGAGGCGAAGCAGCAGGAGCTGTATCTCAAGTACATCGACGTCTTCAGCAAGACCGGAAAAGACGAGGATGACGAGGAGGTCGTTTACGAGACGGAGTTTGTGGATGACAAAGACAAAGAGGATTAAGCTACTCCTTTACCCCCCCCACCCGGGGCAAAGGGAGCTTCACGATTCCCCCGCCAGGTTTCGCGTGGCGGCCTGCGGAAGGCGCTGGGGAAAGACGGTAGCCGCCGTAAACGAGATTGTAAAGCACGCCTGGGAAGCGCCGGGGACCCTCTGTTTCTGGGTGGCCCCGGTCTACAGGCAGAGCATG
>CAZIWT010000061.1:0-19645 GCA_964542895.1 uncultured Thermodesulfobacteriota bacterium | reverse complement strand
ATATTCAAGTACCGGGAGCTGATAGCGAATTTCGTCCTGAGGGACCTGAAATCGAGGTACAAGGGATCGATCCTCGGTTACCTCTGGACGCTTCTGAATCCCCTGCTTTTGATGCTGGTCTACGTCCTGGTCTTTTCCGTCGTGGTAAGGATCAAGGTCGAGAACTACCCGATATTCATCCTGACAGGCATCCTGCCCTGGTCATTCTTCACCGGCTCCATAAACAGAGCCATGTTGAGCATCAAGGAAAACGCCAATCTTATGATGAAGATATATTTCCCGAGGGAGATATTTCCCGTCTCCTCCGTGATAACCGGGATAGTCGACTTCCTCTTGAGCTTGATAGTCTTGATCCCCTTCCTCTTTATATACAAGATCGGAATCAGCTCAAAGATATTGCTGCTTCCGGGCGTCATGCTCCTGCAGATAGCGCTGGTATTGGGCATCTCTCTCTTCCTCTCCTGCCTGACCGTATACTCCCAGGACATCGCAAACGTAATGACCGTAATCTTCAGGCTCTGGTTCTACCTGACGCCCATCCTGTATCCGTACACGATGGTACCCGAGAGGTTTCAGTTCTATTACCTCCTCAATCCCATGGCGATCATTGTTTACATGTACCGCTGGTCGATACTGGGAATGGCGATGCCGGAAGCATTATCGATATATATTTCCATATCGGTTTCAATCATTTTGCTGATAGTGGGATACCGATTCTTTTCCGCCAGAGAGTCCGACATAATCAAAAGGGTCTGATAGATGACGCAACCTATTATAGAAGTAAATAACCTCGGGATAAAATTCAGGCTCTTTCATCTGAAGAAGGAATCGCTGAACAAGAAGGTGATCGCCCTAGGGAAGCTGATTATAAAAAATATCATAAATCCCGGCTCGAGCGTCAAGGGCTACGAGGATTTCTGGGCGCTTAGGGACGTTAGTTTCTCGCTCAACAGGGGGGATGTCCTCGGCATCATCGGGGAAAACGGCTCCGGCAAATCCACGCTTTTAAAGACGCTATCCGGCATCTTCAGACCGGACGAGGGGAAAGTCAATATCGGTGGGAGGGTGGGCGCCCTCCTCGAGCTGGGGGCTGGCTTCCACAGCGAGCTCACCGGCAGGGAGAACATCTACCTCAACGGCTCTATTTTGGGCCTGAAGAGATATCAGGTCAACAGGATATTCGACGATATAGTCGGCTTTTCGGAGCTCGAAAAATTCATCGACACGCCGCTCAAGAACTACTCGTCCGGCATGAAGGTACGTCTCGGGTTTTCCATCGCCGTCCAGCTCGATCCTGAGATACTCTTGATAGACGAGGTCCTGGCCGTGGGCGACCTGGCCTTCAGAATCAAGTGCATCGAGAAAATGAACGAGTTCAAACAAAAGGGCGTTTCGATCATCATCGTGTCTCACAGCATGGGAACCCTGCAGAACTTCTGCTCCCGGGGCATCCTGCTCTCCAAGGGAAAGGTGGAATACGACGGGGATATGGTGGATTGCATCGATAAGTATATTTATACAAAAAAAGGAGTCGCCCACGATTCCCGTGAGAGCAGGTGGGGAAATGAAAGCGGCACAATAAAAAATATTTCGGTTGCCGATCCGAACGGGAGGGAATACGATATTATAAAAACGGGTGACCCGGTCGTTGTCAAGGTCTCATACGCCATAACAAAGGAGATCAAAGACCCGGTGTTGGGGATATCGCTGGTGGATGAAAAGAACAACAAGGTTTATGGGATCAACACATCACAGGCCGAGGGGGAATTCTCCTGGGCCGAAAAGGGAGATGTGGTTTTCCGCTTCCCGTCCTTCGACCTATCCGAAGGTACCTATTTCGTAACGGTGGCCCTCCATGACAAGAACCCGACGATAATATACGACTGGCTCGACAAGAATAAAACCATTAACGTGCTGAACCTGAAGAAGTTCGGGGGCAAATTCGATCTCGGATGCGAGATCGAGGGGTTCACGAGATAAAACGGGATATTGAACTTCGACCGGTAATCATGAGAGTCGGCTTTAACTTTACCTATCAAGGTAGTTGATTGATTATGTACAAGGAATTTGAAGAGAAGGTAAGGACGGCTACACCCGAATCGTTGAGGGCGTCACAAAAATTCTTTGTGGATATATTTTCATCGAGGGGAGTAAAGAGCGTCCTCGACCTTGGGAGCGGCAACGGGATATTCCTCGATCTCTTGAGGGAGGCCGGAATCGAAGCCGTCGGGATAGAGGTCGACGAACGGCTTGCCTTAGAATCTCAAAAGAGGGGACACAATGTGCTTCGCGGTGACGTGGTCGATCTTCTAAACAAAGGGGTCGGGAGCTTCGACGGCGTGTTTGCAAGCCACCTGATAGAGCATTTTGAGCCCTCGAAGGCCTTCGAGCTTTTGAGGCTGATACACGGCAGTCTCAACGAGGGGGGTGTCCTGTTGGCGGTCACCCCAAATCCCAGGTCAATAATGCAGCACCTCAGATATTTCTACTGCGACTACACCCACGTGAGGTTCTATCCTTCGGAGCTCCTTGAGTTTTTCCTCGGTCAGACGGGCTTTAAAGATATCGAGAGCGGATTCAGGCCCGACAGCGCCTACATCGACCCTTTAAAGCTGGGCCTCTCGAAGGGGAAAATCGCCGGCGTCAAAAATATCAGAAGGGCGAGAGAGAAATCGAGGGAGAGCACGTGTGGAGAGATACCCCGCTGGCGTCTTGATAAATTGCTCAAGAGGAAGATCAAGCACTACCTTCAGGACAGGCTCGAGATAACCAAGACCGTGGAGATCGTAGACCAGCTGAACAAAACGATATGGGTATCGAACTTCGTAATCAAGAACATGATGTCTCCAAACGACATATTTGTAATCGGCGTAAAATAATAATGAAACTCCTGATCGTTGCGGACAGATACTATCCGGACGTCGTGGGCGGGGGGGAGATTAGCCTCTACCACCTTGTGGAGCAGCTCAGGAAAACCGACAGCATAGACGTTTCCGTCATCGCCCAATCGGAAGAGGTCGAAGAGAACACGACCGAGCATTACGGGAAGGTAAAGGTGGAGAGGATTCCCGTGAAATACAACATCACGGAGATGAGACCGAATTACATGAAATTTGGATTGACGGAAAGGTTACATCTATGGTCTTATGACGAAGAAAAGGTCGGGCCACTATATCCCCTGGCCAGAAAGCTTCTCACCATAAAACAGTATATCTACTATTTCTTTACAAAGACCAACTCCACCTTTATCGCCAAGATCTCTCTTCTGATATCAAACTTTTTAAGCAGGAGGTTGTCGAGAGAGAACGTAGAGTATCTGGAGGCCGATTACCCGTATCTCGAAAACATGGAGCCCCTCTATGACAGGATAAGGAAGAGCGTCTGCGATGCAGTCCACCTGGACAATACGAGGAGTATTCTGAGATACTACGAATCGAACGCCCGATTTGCCTCGGTCGGCGTTGTCAGGGACCTTAAGTTCTTCTGCCCCAGGAGAAACGTCATCGCCCACACCACGGAGGGGATCTGCACAGAGTGCAACTACCGGTGCCTAAAGGAGCTGCCGTGGACGATACGTCCCTTCATCAAGAGGGTCTTCGATGAAAACAGGTCTTACAGGAGAGAGGCGCTGAAAAACTGCGAGAAGGTGGTGTGCACGAGCATTTTTTTGAAGGGGATTCTAAAAAAACAGGTAGGCGTGGATGCAACGGTGATTCCGAACATCGCGGGGATCGAAGACGATCGATCTAAGGTGGTGAAGACAGAGGCCCGCGACAAAAAGGTCGTTCTCTTTGTAGGGATGCTCCAGTACAATAAGGGGCCGGACATAGCTATAGACGTAATTGATAAAATACTAAAGGACGGGGTTCAAGCAAGGCTCCTTCTCGCAGGGCGGGGCCCCGAGTACTTCACAAAAAATCTCGAAAAAAAGGCGCGCGATCTGGGAATAGAAGACAGCGTGGAGTTTTTGGGATTTCTGAACCTCGACGAGCTGAAGGAGGCCTACGGCAGGGCGAGGGTCGCTATAACCCCGTCCCGCTGGCCGGAGCCCTTCGGGAGGGTCCCCATAGAGGCGATGTCTTTCAGCGTGCCGGTGGTTGCCTTCAGGCTGGGGGGATTTGTCGACACCGTCCTGGACAACGAAACCGGCTTCCTCGTAGACCCAACGGACACCGAGTCCTTTTATAAGAGGGTCAAGGAGCTTCTCGTAAACGACAGGCTCTGGAAGAGGATGAGTAAAAAGTCCCTCGAATCGGTGGGGGAGAGGTTTTCCCCCGATGATATAGCAAACAGTTTTTTGAAATTGTATACAGGCCTATCTAAAGAAGGGACTTGAAATTATGCCTTTCGGTGACAACCTAAACAGCAGGATACTGGGCAGAAAAAAATACTATTTTTCAAAATTTTTTGGTTGGCCTCCCCATGTGGGCATGAGAAACAGGGCGGCAAACGTGAACAGGCTTCTAAAGCCTAAATGGGGTGATTTGATCCTCGAGGTGGGGAGCAGCTCCGGCGTGCACTCCTCGTATCTGGCGAAGAAAAGGGCGAAGGTTTTTGGATTCGATCTGAAAAAAAAGCTCGTATACTATTCAAAGAAAGTCGTTCATAGATCCAAAAACGGTCTTACCCCCTCTTTTCTTGTCGCTAATGCCGAGGATATTCCATTTAAGGACGGAACCTTCGACAAGGTAATCTCAGTGGATGTCCTGGAGCATGTTGAAAATGACAGGAAGGCATTGGAGGAGATAGGGCGTGTTTTGAAACCTCACGGATATATAGTTATTCATGTACCCCTCGACGTGAGGTTTCACATCAGCCCGTTGAAGCTCAGCCGGGCCAGGGCGAAAAAGGAGGAGATAGGCTTAGATCATGTCAGGGACGGCTACATCAGGGAAGACCTCGAAGATATCTTCAGGTCTTCCGGGTTTGTAATCGATAAGATCATGGTCACTAGCAGGTTCTTTACGGCCATAGCTTGGGAGATAGATAATAGTGTCAACCACAGGATGCGCTATTTCCCCTTCCTTTATGCGCTCACCAAGTTGGACAGGTTCACCCCGCCGATAGGAAATGGATTCGTCATAAAGGCGCACAAGAAAAATCAGATATGAATCTTGAGTCAATTTTTAGAAAGGCTCGATACGCCTTCAATGAGATCTTCCAATGCACCCCCCGGCGGCTCTTGGGGGTGAAATACGGCAAAATCCCAGGGGAGATATTGATCATAAACTTCATGGGGATTGGGAACGTAATTCTCTTTACGCCTGTCCTCCAGACGCTGAGAAAAAAATACCCGACATCCAAGATCACGGTCATTCTGGCAAAGAGGGGAACGAAAGACGTGATCGACTCAAGCGGGCTCGTCGATGAGATAATAGAGCACGACATCAGGGGCGAGGGAGGGGTCAACAAATTTCTCGCGATGGCGGAATCGATGTCTAACCGGAAGATCGATGTCGGCATCACCTTCTACAGGAGCCATAGGTCCGCCCGCTTCCTTTTCGAGTCGTGCGTGAGCTACAGCGTCGGCTTCAAATATCCCTTCAGGCAATTTACGAGCGTGGGCTTTTTGCTCGGCTCCGCCGTTAAATTGGACCTCGAAAGGCACGAGGTGGATCACAACCTGGACCTCCTCAGGGCGATCGGCGTCAGCGACGAAGAATTGGTGATCGACCCGACGTTCTATTTCGGCAGGCACGATCTAAAGTCCGCCCGCGAGAAGCTTGCCGGGGCAAAGATAGATATCGGGCGTCCCATGATCGGCTTTCACACCGGGGCGTACAAAGACCTCATAAAGAAGGTGTGGCCGGCGGAATATTTTTCTGCCCTTGGGGATATGCTCGTCGATCGATATGACGCTCGGATATTGATAGTCGGGGGGCCGGAAGAGCGGAAATACGTCGATGCGATAGTCTCCAGGATGAAGGCTAAGAAAAAGTCGCACAACCTCGCCGGAGTCCTGACTCTCAAGGAGACGGCGGCCCTCATCTCCGAGATGGATATTTTCATAAGCAACGACTCGGGGCCGATGCACATCGCCGCAGGGGTCGGCACCCCGGTGATCGGCATCTTCGGCCCCACCAGCGACGCCAAGAACGCACCCTGGCCGAAAAAGGGAGTCCCCGCCGAGGTAATCCGTTACGAAATGGACTGCGCCCCCTGCTACGTCCCCTACTCCGCCAGGATAGATTGCAATCACATGACCTGCATGAAAAAGCTTACCCCCCAAATGGTATTCGACAGGTGTTTGGAAATTCTTAGAGTCTAGCAGAATCCCGGCCTGAACAGGGATTTCAACATCACTTCAGCGATCTCATAAAGACCCGCACTCCCCAATGACAGTTGTCAATACCGCCCGCGCCACTTTTCCCTTTCCTTTAATCCCCTTATTTGATAAAATAGATTCAGCTGTGAAGGATTATTTATCTGGGAATTCAACTTCCTTCGGCTCACCCGGCAGCGGATTCAATTCCGGCGGCATTAAATGTCAAAACCATAAGAGTAAACCGCTATGGTCGTAGACAAGGACTTCTCTTTCAGCTCCTATCTGGCCTTTCGCTACATCGTGAAAAAGGGGATCGGCTGGGGTGAGGGAGTGGTACCCGAGTTCCCTGAGATAGAGGAGGGAGAACTCTTCAAGGTCAAGACACCGGAAGATGTCAGGGAGGCACTAAAGGCGATCCTGGCCGAGGAGCTGAAAGCGGACACCGGCCTCCTTTTAAGCAGCGGGATAGACTCCGCGATCCTGGCGGCCCTCCTCCCCAAGGATACCCCCTCGTATACCATTCGCTTTATCGCCGACAACGCCGTCGACGAGAGCACAGCCGCAAAGATGTATGCCGAGAGATGCGGGCTCGATCACACCGTAATCGACGTGACCTGGGACGACTACCTCGAATACGGCGACCATTTGATGAAAAACAAGAAGTCCCCCCTCCACGCCGTGGAGGTGGGTCTCTTCAAAAGCACGCTTATGGCCAAAGAAAACGGCGTCAAGAACCTTATTTTGGGAAACGGCGCAGACTCCACCTTCGGCGGACTGGATAAACTCCTCTCGAAGGACTGGACGTTTGACGAGTTCGTCGAGCGCTACACCTTCGTTAAACCTAAAGGCGTAGCCAAAAGGCCGGTCTCCATACTCGACACCTACGAGGAGTACAGAACCGGTGACCAAATTGACGTAATACGCTTTCTCAAGATAGTACACGGCTTCGGCGTCATCCAGGCCTTCGACAACGCCATCCACTGCGGGGGCTGCGAGATCATTGCACCCTACGAGCGGCTGCTGCTCGATGCGCCCCTCGACATAGCGAGGATCAGGGGGGGGGAGAGCAAATACATCCTGAGAAATATCTTCAAGGATATTTACAAGGAACTCGACGTGCCGGAAAAGATACCTTTCTCCAGGCCGATGGACCGGTGGCTCTCCGACTGGACCGGCCCGAAGCGGAGCGAGTTTGTGGACGATCTCGACATGACCAAGTTTACCGGCGACCAGAAATGGCTCCTCTACTGCCTCGAGAGATTCCTGGACATTCACGAACTATGAAAGTAGCCCTAAAGAGAGTCAGAGTCGAAGGTTACGACATCGAGGATGTTTCCAAATCCCTCGCCGAGCTGTTTCGGATGCTGGGGTACGACCGCAAAAATCCCCTCGGCCATATCGTGAAGCCGAACGACACGGTGTTTATAAAACCGAACTGGGTCGCCCACGAGTACAGGAAGTCGTGCGACTTCGACGGAAAGGGGGACGTCTATTCAGTCATCACGCACCCGTCGGTTATAAGGGGTGTGGTTAAGTACGTTGCAAAGGCGCTCGACGGAAGGGGCGAGATCATCATCGGCGACAACCCTTCCATAGACGCCGACTTCTCAAAGCTCATGGACCTCGTAAAGCTGGACGACCTGGAGAAGATGACCGACATAAAGTGCCGGATCATCGACCTGAGGCCCCTCGTCTGCACCGACCTCAAGGACTACGGCAAGAAATCGAAGATGAAAAAACAGCCGGGCGATCACCTCGGCTTCACCACCGTAAATTTAGGCAAAAGATCGCTTTTTTATAACGTTACCCCCCTTCTCTACCGGGGCGTCTTCAACAGCCGCTGGGAGACGGTGCTCCACCACTTCGGCAGAAGACACGACTACTCCTTTTCCAACTCGATAATAAACGCCGATGCATATATTTCCATCCCGAAGCTGAAGACCCACAGAAAGGTCGGGGCGACGCTGAACATAAAGGGGCTCGTTGGGACGAACTCCGTCAAGAACTACCTCGTCCACTGGCGGGTCGGCTTCCCGATGATGGGGGGGGATGAATATCCCGACTTCATATCGTGGCTCAGGAGCAAACGCCAAAAGGTGACCCACAGGGGCGCGTGGCACGGCAACGACACGGCGTGGCGGATGGCTGTCGATATCTACAACGCCTTCATCGAGAGGGTCGGGAAGACGTTTACGGTAATCGACGGGATAGTCGCAGGTGAAAAAAACGGCCCGTTCTGCCCGCAGAAGAGGCGCGCGAACATCCTGATCGCTTCAGAAGACCTCCTGACCGCGGACTGCGCGGCGGCGAGGTTGATGGACTTCGATATAGGAAAGATCAAGTATCTCGACCACCTCATCAATCAAGGAAAGATTGCCCTAAAAGATATCGAGGTTATATCTGAGGATTTCGAGACCGAGGATTTCTTCGGCGGCTCAAATGAGTACCTGAGATTCATGCCGCCGCATGGCTGGGAAAACATAGCACTACATCGATAACTAAAATGATCTGGAATCTGAAAAAAATGAAGAAGAACAAGCCGGACGTCATCGGATACACCACGGGTGTCTTTGACCTGTTTCACATCGGACACCTAAACATCCTGAGAAACGCCAAGCGCCTCTGCGACAAGCTGATAGTCGGCGTTACCACCGACGAGCTGCTTATGGATTACAAGAAGAAGAAGGCGGTCATCCCCTTCGTCGAGCGCTGCGAGATCCTCCGGGCTATCAAATACGTCGATGTAGTGGTCGCCCAGGACACCATGGACAAGCTAAAGGCGTTCAAGAAGCTCAAGTTCAACGTCATGTTCGTGGGGGACGACTGGTACGAATCGGGCAAGTGGAAAAAAATCGAGGGGCAGTTCGAAAAGGTGAATGTTAAGATCGTCTACTTCCCGTACACGAAGGGGACTTCCTCCACCATGATAAACCAGATACTCGTGGAGACGAGAGAGGAGATCCAGGCGAAAAAAGAGAGGCTTAAAAAGCTCCTGGACGAAAAGGGGAAAGAGCTTGACCTCACCGAGGAAGACATCAAACTCCTGTTTTCTTAAAACGCCCCGGACGTAAAAAATGTTGGCGGGTGACGGGTCATCGACTCCCCGTTGAGACCGACGGACCAAAAGACATCTTGACAAGAAGGGGAAGAACCATGACTCACATGAAATATATCATAGATGGAAATTGAAGTTGGTGGGGTTCGGATAAGACAGATCTCTTCCGCCGGGCCCTTTTATCGACAGACAGGCGGGAGATTTAGGGATTTCATTAACTACTTTTTCCGGGAACCATACTGCTCCGCCGCCTTTATCGGCTTCCCATGACTGCCGTAGCAATACCTGCAGGCTTCCATAAAACTTGGATGCAGCATATACTCTTTTAGTCGTTTTCCTAACTCTTGAGCGTTCATCGTTCTCAATTCGATTAGGTCTTTTTCCGCAGGCATAAAATCCTGTATCAAATGGGACACGGTTGCCCGCGAGCAGCGTGCTATTAGGCCGTTTTCCAAAGTCAGACAGATATTGAACGGACAGGTATCGAAGGTTCTCTTCGCCCTGGCGTCATCGTCTTCCCTCTCGGTATCTTTCCCACCCATATCCATCCAGCTGGAATCTCCCGAGACGAACCTGTACAGCCTGTACGCGATTTTGTTTTTTTTGCACTGTTCCACGAGCCTGCCGGTTATCGCGCTGATCCTGCTGTTTACCTGATAGTCCGAAATGCGAATGGTTGCACCCAGTTTACGGATAACCTTTATCTGCTCGTCCGTCAACTCACGGGTGCCGTTTGTGGCGATATGGACAGAGCAGATTTTTTTTGTCTTAAGGCGCTTCAGCAGATCAACAAGCTCCGGGTATATCAGGGCCTCTCCACCCTGTATCTGCACTGTATATATTTTAGAGACTTCGAGTATTTTTTCCAGATCACTCGAAATCTCATTAAACGAATAAAACGTTTGAGGCAGCAGTGGAGTGAAGTTACCACAGTGGCGACAGCGAAGGGTACACTTTTGCCCAATAATAAAGACTAAAAAATCGATTTTTATCCTGTTTGGATAACAAAACTTCCAGATAAGAATATTGAATATTTTTTTAAAGATTATAACCATTCTTTGAACAGTAAATTTTTCAGCCTTATATTTCACTATTTTTCCGCAAAAACATTGTATTGCTTTTTGTATAAACGGCAGAGAGCGTCACGCTACTTTTTCGGCGCTTGATTCTCGATAATCTCATCGACGGTTTTAATAAAATTATCGGCCATCCCCTCGTAATTGAAAACGTTATCTCCAAGGTAATACTTTGCGACCTTTTCCCGCCCGCTCCTCATCGGATCTTTCTCCACCGCCTCGTCTATAATTTTAACCACATCGTCACCCGGGGCCAAAATATGCGACCCCCTCCAAAACGGGTAGATCGCCTCGCCCTTCTCCCTGCCTGTACCGAAGGGGTCGGTCGCTACGATCGGGCGGTTCAGCGCCAGATAGTCTATAGCCACGCTCGATATATCGCTGATCATTACGTCCGCATCAAGAAAGAGCTCGTAGAGGCCGATCTCCGGCTTCGTCTGATCCACCCAGAGATGCGCGTCTGCCCTGTGGTCCTGAACACAGCGCTTCATCTCTTCCGAGATGCGGCGGTACTCCTCCAAAAACAATCCAGTATACGGATGAAGCTTGACCACCAAACGGTACTTCCCGCCCTCGATGATCCTCCTTACGATCTCCATCCCCATCGACTGAACCGACGAATAGCAATCCACCTCCTTGCTTCCCTCGTAGGTGGGGGCATAAAGGACCGTCTTCTTGCCACCCTCTTTTCTCTCCATTTTGCCTGCCTGCAGAAACTCGAGCTGGGGACGCCCCACGGTCCTTAGCTTTTCCCGATCCCATCCCGCCCCGAGATGACGGTCCACCGACGCCTGCCCCGCAATGAAGAGATAATCGTAGTCCTTCGAGGTGCTCTCGGCGTTGGCGGCCTTGTCGCTGTCTCCATGATTGAGGTGTATATGAATATATTTGCTGTAAAACAGCATATAGTAATTCGCTCCGCAGTGGTTTACGTAGAAAACCGCCTTGACATTGCCATTGTCGATAATCTCGGACAGCTTCCTGATGTTTACGATTCTCATGGCGGGAACGGCCAATCTTGTCCCGTAAGGGATAAAATGAGCTTCGTACAGGATTATGGTTGTCTTGTATCTGTGGGAGAGCCTTTCAAG
Source organism: uncultured Thermodesulfobacteriota bacterium (assembly GCA_964542895.1). GTDB lineage: Bacteria > Desulfobacterota > Zymogenia > Zymogenales > Zymogenaceae > Zymogenus. Next base: position 8,158 of record CAZIWT010000061.1, on the reverse strand, counting down.
CACCGGAAGCCACTGCTCCAGCTGATACTCGGTATTGAGCATGCCGGACAGATACACAATTATCTCCGTTTTTTGCTCGGAGAAATACCCCTGCGTTGCCTTTTTTATGGGGTGGAGAAACAGGCGATAGAGAATTAGATAGAAAGCGTCCAGGAAAACGATCAGTGCGGCGACCGAAAAAAGCCAAGCGGCACCGGGCCCTGTTAAGAGGATCAGGATAAAGAGGATATCGACGCCCAAATGGGAGAGATAAAAGAAGGGATACCTCTTTACTATCTTTGACGTGTTGATGGAGATTTCGGGATAGACGGCCTTCGGATTTAGCAGCGATGAATTTTCAAAGGTCAGAAAGTAGACGAACCTGGCAAGAAAGATAAAGCAATAGGCATGGAGGGCGATAACCGCAAGGACAATGCGGTAGACCGCCGGGAGTTCAAGGAGCGTTAGTATAAATAAAAAAAGGAAGTAGTATACCGAAAGGGCGAACAAAAAAAGAAAAACGCTGAACTCGTTTTCGATGATCAGGGATTTCAGCTTCCTTGTCATAAGCACCATCCCCAGAAACTCTATGAATTTTTTCGGACCTTGCAGCATGGAAAACTCTATCCAAACCTTACATTACCAATTTACACACATTATCTACAGCGGATGAATTATTGATAGCAACAGGCCCTTGCATCCACCGACGAACACCCCTGAGAATTGGCCTGTCAGCTCAATCAACACTTGGATCGCTTATCAGCCGGTTTTCCCCTCCCTGTCCAGGGCCATCGAGCTTTTGAAGAAAAGAATCGACTTCAACACAAAAAACAGGAGGACAAGGACGAGGGATATTAATATGGATTCAAAGACGAGGCCCGTCAGGGGGCCGATGAAAAACACGAGCGCCTCCCCCTCGACGGTGGAAAAGAGGACCATGCTCAATTTCCTCTTCACGAAAAAGGATTTTATCGAGGCGAAGGGCCCCTCCCCGGCACCGGCCTTCTCCCCGCCGTAGAATTCCTGCTTATATCCCTTCCCCAGGAAATGAAGGGCCTGGTATTTCGACAGGACCTGCAGGAAATGGACGAAGAGATAGACAAGGCCCGCGATGAGATATTTCATCTCGCCCGAGATCAAAAACCGGCCCATAACCAGGGCGAAAAGGTTGACAAAGACGCTGATATTGTCGAGATAGACGTCCAGAAAGGCGCCGGTGGTGGAGCTCTTTCCCGTCAGGCGGGCCAGCTTTCCGTCGACGGTGTCCAGAATAAACCCGAACTCGTATACAAACGCCCCGGCTACTAAAAACAGCGTTTCGCCCCTGTAGAACAGGTACGCGGATACTAGGGCGAAGAGAAAGGAGAGAACCGTCACCGCGTTGGGAGATAGTTTTGTGAAATTGGCGATCAGCCATGTCAGCCGTATGGATACCGGATCGAGGAAGTACCTGCCCCACCAGCTGTCCAACAGCACGGTCCTTTTTATATCGTCCAGGGAATATCGAGGCATCGAAGGGGTCTTCCGATTTTACCAATAAGGAAAAAATCCACTTGGTACAACCTTAACATCAAGACGCCCGCTGTGTCAAGGGATTCCAACGGTCCCTGCCCGAAGCGCCTCTCGGTGTCTCCCGTTTATTCTCTGTAGGTACTCAAAAAAAAGGGGCTGCGAAAAAACCGCAACCCCATGTAAAAAATTGGTCGGGACGAGAGGATTTGAACCTCCGACCCCATGACCCCCAGTCATGTGCGCTAACCAGACTGCGCTACGTCCCGACAAATATTTATTTTTTCTGCTGTGTTTTTAAATGAAATCCTTTAGCTCTAAACGGCGAACCAAATGGATATATTGGCCTGCCCGAATCTTTATCACCGATTATTCGCGCTACCCCATTATATCCCCCCCTAAATTACGCGACCCTCCCTACATTTTACGCTACCCCAAAAATACGCCGACCCTTATATTGCACCCCCACTACATCCTGCGACCCTTCAAGGTTAAAAATTACATTATTTGCCAGCCCCCAACCCATATTATAACAAAAAACGCCTTTGTATATCAAGATTAAATTATTGATTCAGCGCGGCTTTAAGGACCTGGCTCGGCTTAAATGTCACTATCTTTCTGGCGCATATCTCGAGCTCGTCGCCGGTCTGGGGATTTCTTCCCTTCCTCGGCTCCTTTTGCTTGACGATAAAATTTCCGAAACCGGATATCTTGACCTTCTCTCCCCTCTCCAGCGTCTCTTTGATTATCTCGAATATTTCGTTTATGATGGCGGCGGATTCCTTCTTCGACAGGTCGAGCTCCTTATAAATACTGTTTATCAAGTCCGCTTTTGTCATAACAGTCCTCCTTAAGACCGGTTATCTTATTTGAGCACCGAGCTTTTTCTTCAGGACATCCAAGACCTCGCCGTGTTTCTTGTTGACCTCGTCGTCCGTTAGAGTCCTTTTGTCCGACTGGTACTTCACCGTCAGGGCGATGCTTTTGCTGCCCCTCTTGATCTGCTCCCCCTGGTACAGGTCGAATATCGTTACCTCCTTCACCAGCTTTCCCGCGGCCCCCTCCACGGTCTTAACGATCTTGTCAGAGTTGACGTCATCTCCGATTACGATGGCGATATCCCTCATTACCGGGGGATAGCGAAGAATCTGCGAGAAGGTCGTTACCTTCGTATTCAGCTTCAGGAGCTCGTTCAAATCCGCCTCGAGGATATAGGTGTCCCGGGAGATATTGAAGTTGTCCATAACGTCCGAGTCGACCCTGCCCATAAATCCTACAGTCACGCCCCCGCTCTTGATAACACACGATTCGGTTTTGTCGAGAAACTCCACGTCCCTGTTCATATCGTATTCTATGGAGACAAAACCGATCTCATCCACGATCTTTTCCCAAATACCCTTGAGGTCGAAGAAGTCTACATCGGACGGATCTGCCCCCCACTGCTTCGGTCGGCGCCTGCCGGAGATCAAGAGCGACAGGTGATAGCGCTCGTCAGGAAGGCCATTGCCCCCCTTAATCTCCCCCTTGGCCCCACCTTTGGAGTTTTTTGGCACGAAGACCCTGGCGATCTCGAAAAGCCTCAGGTCGTAAGAGAGATAGTTTATATTCGTCTCCGCCGTCTGGAGGATCCCGGGGACGAGGGTGGTGCGCATAACGTCCATCTCCTCGCTCAGGGGATTTTTGAGGGGGATCGCCCTCCTCATCGGGTCCTTGGGAGAGAGCCTCATCTTATCGAAGGAGACGCTCCCGATAAAGCTGTAGGTTATGATCTCGTTGAACCCCTCGGAGAGGACCGTATCCGAGACTCCGTCGACCAGACTTTTTATTTCGGCAGGCCTCGAGAAGTCCATGCTGATATCGGGCAGTGTCTCGGGGATATTGTCGTATCCCTTGAGCCTGGCAACCTCCTCGATCAGGTCTATCTCCCTGTCGAGGTCGAGGCGGTAGGAGGGCGGGGTTGTTAGAAGCTCATCCTCCTTCTCGTCCTCGATTTTGATAAAGAGGCTCTCGAGATATTTTTTTATCTCCTCGGTGGTAACCTCAAAACCGATCACCTTGTTGGTCATCGACCTTCTTATTCTGATGGTCGGTCTCTTCGGGACCTCCCCTCTCACGTCTATATGTCCCTTCGCGACCGTACCGTCGGCACACTCGGCCATGAGCGCCGCCGCCCTATCCGCCGCCGTTTTGCACCCCCCGGGGTCTATGCCCCGCTCGAACCTGAAGGCGGCGTCCGTTAAAAGGCCCAGGTCCCTCGCCGTCTTGTGGATCGACGGGGGGTGGAAGAAGGCGCTCTCGAGGAGGACGTTTACCGTCTCCTCCTGGATCTCCGAATTCGCGCCCCCCATTACTCCCCCTATTCCCACAGACATCTCGGCGTCGGCGATCATAAGGACGTCCCTGCTCATTGTCCGCTCCACCGCATCGAGGGTGAAGAACTTCTCGCCCTCCTTCGCCCTCTTCACCACGATCCTGTTTTCGGAGAGGAGGTCGTAGTCGAAGGCGTGGAGGGGCTGGCCGTACTCCATTAGGATGTAGTTGGTGATATCGACGATGTTGTTTATGTCCCTCATTCCGAGCTGGTTTATCCTGAGGCGCATCCAGAAGGGGGCGATCTTTATATTGATGTTTTGGATCACCCGGGCGACGTACCTTGGACAGAGGTCTTTATCTATCACCTCCACGGAAGTCAGCTCGTTTATATCCGGCCCCTCCTCCGGGACGTCTATTCTCGGGTGCCTGAAGGGGGCTCCCGTCAGGGCCGAGATCTCCCTCGCAAGGCCGATTAGGCTGAGGCAGTCCGACCTGTTCGGCGTCAGGTCGATATCTATAAGGTAGTCCGACAGGTTCAGGACATCCGCTACATTTTTTCCCAGGGGAGCCTTGGGATCGAGCTCGATCAATCCGGTGTGGTCGTGGGTGAGCCCCATCTCGTCCTCGGCGAGGAGGACGCCTGTGGACTCGATCCCCTTGAACTTCCTATTTTCCACCTTCAATCCCGTGGGGAGAACAACCCCGGGGGGGGCGAGGGCGGTCTTCAGCCCCACGTTCGTGTTCGGGGCTGCGGACACCACCTGAAGGGTCTCCGCTCCGTTCGTCACCTTCGCCACATAAAGGTCTTCCCCCTTGGGATGGGGGGAAACCTCTACTATCTCCGCAACGACGACCCCGTCGAGACCCTCCCCGATCTTTGTAACGCTGTCGACCTCGAGCCCCGACATGGTTAGGAGATCGGCGAGCTTCTCCACCTCCATATCGATGTCCACGAAGTCCCTGAGCCAGTTTAACGTCGCCAGCATATTCTAAAACTGCTTTAAAAATCTTATGTCATTTTCAAAAAAGAGCCTAATATCGTCTATCCCGTACTTCAGCATGGCGATCCTCTCGATCCCCATCCCGAAGGCGAAGCCGGTCACCTCATCCGGATCGTACCCCACCATCTGAAAGACGTTTGGGTCAACCATCCCGGAGCCGAGGATCTCTATCCAGCCGGTCCCGGAACATACCCTGCACCCGGTGCCCTTGCAGATAACGCATTTTATATCCACCTCCGCCGAGGGCTCGGTGAATGGGAAGAAGCTCGGCCTGAACCTGAGATTCACGTCCTCGCCGTACATCCTATGGACGAATAGGGTGAGGACCCCCTTGAGGTCGCCCATGTTTATATCGTCTCCTACCATCAGGCCCTCGACCTGATGGAACATCGGCGAGTGGGAGACGTCGTAGTCGGGACGATATACCTTCCCCGGCGCGATGACCTTAACCGGCGGGGGCTGGCTCTCCATCACCCTTATCTGGACGGGGGAGGTGTGGGTTCTCAAAAGCCGCTCGTCGTCGATGTAAAACGTGTCCTGCATATCCCGGGCGGGGTGGTGCCTGGGCATATTGAGCGCCTCGAAATTGTAATAATCGAGCTCTATCTCCGGCCCCTCGGCGAGCTCGAAGCCCATCCCCAAAAATATCTCGACTATCCGATCGTAGACGATGGTTATCGGGTGCCTCCCGCCAGAAAAGCTTCTTCTGCCGGGGAGAGTATAATCTATTGGGGTCTTCTCCTCTTCGAGTGCGCCCTTCTTGTGGAACTCGGCCCTCTCGTCCACCGCATTTTTTAGGGCCTGTTTTATCTCGTTTGCGATCCTGCCGACCTTGGGGCGCTCCTCGTCCGGCACCCCCTTCATGTCGCGCAGGATGGACGTAAGCTCACCCTTCCTTCCGATATACTTGACGCGGATCGACTCCACGTCGTTCAGGTTTTCGGTCCCCTCGATCTCCGAGAGGGCCTTCGCCTTCAACGCTTCAAGTCTCTCAAGCATTCTTCCCTATACCCTTTTTGGAAAGCTCCACGAGCTTCGAGAATCCCTTCGGGTCGTGAACCGCTATATCGGCCAGTACCTTCCTGTCCACCTTCACGCCGGATTTGTTCAGGCCTTTCATAAAGACGCTGTAGGATATGTCGTGCTGTCGGGCGGCGGCGTTGATCCTTACGATCCAGAGCCTCCTCATTTCCCTCTTTTTCGTCCTCCTGTCCCTGTAGGAGTAGCTCAGCGCCCTCTCCCAGGTCTCCTTTGCGGACTTATAACTCCTTTTGCGTCCGCCCACGAATCCCTTGGCGGCCTTGAGTATCTTTTTTCTTCTCTTCCTCGATTTCGGACCCCTCGTAACCCTGGACATCTATAAAATCCTCCATTTCCTTCGCTGTCAAAATAAATATCCCCGAAACACACGGGGTAAAATTCAAAACAGTTTATTTGCCTATGTACGGGAGGAGCCTCCTGATTCCCTTTTCGTTTGTCCTGTCGACCTGCCCCCCGGACCTCAAATTTCTCTTACGTTTCCGGCTTTTCTTTGTCAGGATGTGATTTGCGTTCGCCTTGTTCCTCCTGATCTTACCGCCGGCCGTAATTTTAAACCTCTTTGCCGCTCCTCTGTTTGTCTTTTGTTTCGGCATCTATCCACCTCTCAATATCTCAATATCCGATTTTTTAATTCAATTTTAGTGGCCCGCCTGGGCCAAAAAATAACCGATAAATATTTTCTTTTCGCGGGAGTCTAAAACTCACCGTCCGCCGCCGGCACAGTTAAGTCCCCCCGACTCCCATTCGCCACTACCACCCATCACTCCCACCGCCGATCGCTACTATCACCCCTATCAACTTATTGTACCTTCACCAACCCCCCGCCGTCGACAACCCGATTAGACCGATTAGACAAATTAGACCGATTAGAATATTGCAGCCACTCCCCACTCCCGTTTTTCTTGCCCCGCCCGCGCCCTTGAAACGAAGTTACATTGCCGCGGCTTTCCGGGCTTTCGTATATATTCCAAATCGGTCTTTGAAACTAAGCTGCAATGCTACTCTTGGCTGTCCTCACCCTGCCCGACTTCTTTTTCCTTTTTCCCCTCTTTACCCGTCTTCTGTGGCACAAGGACCATGCTCATATTTCTTCCCTCGAGCCTCGGCTCCTGCTCCACGAGGGCGGCGTCCTTGATCTCATCGATAACCCTCTTGAGCATCTCCATCCCGATTTCCGTGTGGGTGATTTCCCTCCCCCTGAATATCATCGAGACCTTTACCTTGTTTCCCTGCTCCAAGAACTTCCTCATGTGCTTGAGCTTGTACTCGATGTCGTGATCTTCTGTCTTGGGGCGCAGCTTTACCTCTTTGACTTGGACGGTCGACTGCTTCTTCTTTGCATCGTGGGCCTTTTTGCTCTGCTGGTATTTAAACTTACCGAAGTCCAGAATACGACAGACCGGCGGATTGGCGTTCGGGGCCACCTCCACCAGGTCGAGTCCGAGGTCCTCGGCTTTTGCCAGTGCCTCTTTAAAGCCTATTACCCCGAGCTGATTACCTTCCGGGTCGACCAGGCGGACTTTATCGGCCCGAATCATCTTGTTGATCCTGAAATCTTTTCCCTTGTCCTTTATGTTTTAATCCCTCCAAAATGCGGAGCTTTCGCTCCTAATTAGTTCAATAAAATCCCTGGTTTTCAGTGCATCAAGGTTTTTACCACCGAGCATCCTTGGAGTTACTTTTTCCCCTTCGACCTCCTTGTCACCTATTATCAGAGTATATGGAATCTTTTTGAGCTCCGCCTCCCTTATCTTCAGGCCCAGCTTTTCGTTTCTGAAGTCGGATTCCACCCTTATGTCTGCGGCCTTGAGCTCTTCGAGCACACCATTGGAGTATTCGAGGTGATCGTCGGTGATGTTCATAACGACGGCCTGAACGGGCGCCAGGCCCACCGGGAACGCTCCGGCGTAGTGCTCGATCAGGATCCCCAGAAACCTGTCCACCGACCCGAGGATGACCCTGTGGAGCATCACGGGTCGCTTCTTCTCTCCGTTTGAATCGATGTACGTGAGATCGAACCTCTCCGGGAGGGTGAAGTCGCACTGGATTGTCGCGCACTGCCACTCCCTTCCTATGGCGTCCTTCAGGATGAAGTCTATCTTCGGGCCGTAGAACGCGCCGTCCCCCTCGTTTATCTCATAATCCTTCCCCTGTCCTTTGAGCGCGTTTTCGAGCGCCCTTGTGGCAAGCTCCCAGTCCTCGTCGGAGCCTATCGACTTTTCGGGCCTCGTGGATATCTCTATCTTATAGGGGAATCCGAGGATGTCCATCACGTAGATAACGAAGTCCATGACGCCCACGATCTCGTCTATGAG
>CAZIWT010000060.1:0-19987 GCA_964542895.1 uncultured Thermodesulfobacteriota bacterium | reverse complement strand
TTAGAATTGACTTTTAAGCTTTACTTTACATCTTATAAAGTATATAAAGTAAAACTCTTGAATGAAATGTGCCCATAAACGTGGTCACCCTGGAGAATCCTCTCCCCGATTAGAACAGTTATTTCTCTTAAAAAGCGTATAGTCAGTTACTGGATGAAAAAGGGCCAGCTTATCAAGAAGAGACACGCATTTTACAGGCGCCTGGCCGTCCTCGTGACCGACCACCCCTTCATCGTCATCACCCTCATCTCACTAATATCGGTTTTTTTCGCGATCAATACCTTCAGGCTTAAGATCGATCCCGATCCCTGGAAGATGCTCCCCCAGGACGACCCGGCCGTCATCTACTGGGAGGAGGTCGAGGAGCTGTTCGGGAGGTCCGACGCGGCGATCGTCGCCGTTGTGAGTCCGTACACGATTTACAACGAAGGCTCCCTGAAGAAGGTCGAGGCGCTCACCGAGATGATGGAGGAGCTTATCGTCGTTACGGATGACGACCTCGATACGATAGATAGGCTCATCGAAGAGACGGACGGGGAGGTCAAAGAGCTTCTGTCGAAGATACCCGAAGGGGGTCTCACGAAAGGGGACCTGGGGTCTGTCAAGAATGCCCTCAGGATTCTAAGGAAGGCCGATGACCCCGACTCGGATCTAATAGAGGAGCTTGAGAATATCAGGATAGGGCTGGAGCCTTTCGAGGATGTGATGAGCCTGTCCACCGTCGAGAATATAGTCAGTGCCGACGGCGTTCTGGATACCGGCCCGATTATGGAAAACGTCCCCGAGACCACCGAGGAGATAGCGCTCTTAAGGAAGCACATTCTCGACAACGAGATGCTGGTTGACAAGATCGTCTCCGAAGACGAGACCGCCACGATTATCTTCACCAACCTCACGTTCACCAGCCACGAGGAGAGGATGATAGCCATTTACGGCGCCCTCAAGAAGATGGCGGCGAAGCTGGGCGGCCCCGAAGAGTACTACATCTCCGGAACTCCCATGATATTGAGCCGTCAGGCGAGCTACATGAAGGACGACATGTCCTCCCTCATTCCCGCCGTCATCCTGCTGATTATGGGAATCCTCTTTATCGTCTTCAGAAACGTGAGGGGGATGGTAACTCCGCTCCTTGTGGTGATTATCAGCATAATCTGGACGATGGGACTAATGGCTATCCTCGGCTATTCCATCTCGATCGTCTCCACCGCCCTGCCGGTTATACTTGTGGCGATAGGGTGCGCCGACGGGATACACATCATCACCGAGTTCTACGGGAGGCTCTCCGGCGGAAACAGGAAGCGGGAAGCTCTGGTGGATACCATGGAGGAGATTTCGTCTCCGGTGGTTATGACTTCCCTAACCAGCATGGCCGGGTTCGGGTCTCTGGTGACTTCGGGCCTGAGTCCCATCCGGGAGTTCGGCGCGTTTACGGCGGTCGGCATCTTTGCCGCGATGATCTTCTCGCTGACTTTCATCCCCGCCATGATGATGATATTGAAGCCCCCCAAAAAGCTCGGCATGGTGGTGGACAGGAGCCGCGGGGAGACGCCCCTTACGAAATTTCTCGACACGCTTGGGCGAATATCGATCAACAGGCGCCGCATAGTATTCGGATTGATGATCCCCGCTTTCATCCTGGTGATATTCGTGGCCACGAGGGTTGAGGTCGGCTACGGATTCATGAGCGACTTCAAGAAGAGGAGCGAGATCGTGGTTGCTGACGAGATGATAAACGAAAAGTTCCCGGGGAGCACCAGCCTCAACATCATCATAGATTCGGGGAAGCCGGAGGCCGTCAAGGACCCGGATTTTCTGATCAGGATCAAGCAGCTTCAAGATTATCTTATCACCGACGAACTTGTGGGGTCGACGAGTTCCATCACTGATTTCATAAGGCGGATGAACTACGTCATGAACGACAACGACCCTGAGAAGGACAGGCTCCCGAGGCCCACGGAGGAAATAACCGTCGAGAATGAAAACGGAGAGCCGGTTAGGGAGACGGTCAGCGGGCGGGACCTGAACGCCCAGTACCTCCTCCTCTACGAGAACTCCGGGGGCGAGGATTTGGAGAAGGTCGTGGACTTCGAGTATCGGAAGGTGAATCTGGTCATGCAGCTCAAATCGTCCTATTCCAGGGATATCATGCACCTTCAGAGTATGGCGAGGGATTTCATCGACGAGAATTTCAAAGAAAACGAAAAAGCCAACCTAACCGGCACCGGCCACATGGTGGTGGTAATCTCCCACTACATCATAAAGAGCCAGATCATCAGCCTCGCGACTTCCCTCATCGTAGTATTTTTGATGCTGGTTTTCGTCTTCAGGTCGATAAAGGCCTCCACATTCTCCATACTCCCCCTCATATTCACCATTTTTTCCAACTTCACCCTTATGAGGGCTTTTAACGTCAACCTCGACGTCGCCACCGCGATGATTGCGTCTATGGGGATAGGCATTGGTATAGACTACTCTATCCATTTCGTGTCGAGGTACAGGATCGAGGCGGCGAAGGGGCTCGACGTGAAGGACGCCCTCTTCGAGACCATCCACAACACCGGGCGTGCCCTGGTCTTCAACGCCGTTGCGGTGGCGGCGGGCTTTATGGTGCTCACCTTTTCCAACTTCAAGCCGATCATGAACGTGGGCTGGCTGGTTGCCGCAACGATGATTATCAGTGCCGCGGCGACGTTGATCATCATCCCCGCCCTCATCGCCATCTTCAAGCTCGACGCGGGAAAGTAGAGGGCCTTACGCTTCCCCACTTCTATTACGGAAGAGGGCCTTTCGCTGAGTCGGTCGAGACCAATCAAATTGATCCATTTTCCCCTACCTCGATCATTTATCTCGATTGCCGCCTTGAAATTTCAATTGATAATGTATATATTATATGTTACGCTTGTCCATGGACTCGACGGAGGGCAAAAAGGACGGCAAAGACCCGGTGGATATCTTCTCCGAGTACCTCTCTCTTACGAGGGGGGCGTCGCCCCACACGATCAGGGGCTACGTGAGGGACATCCGCCAGTTCGAGGACTTTTTAAGTGAAAAAGCCGGCGGGGAAGGCAAGGGGGGGGAGCTGCTCGACGCCTCCCCGGACGACGTCCGGACGTACCTCGGCTCGATCATCGGCATAAGGGAGCGAAGCTCCGTATCGAGGAAGCTCTCAAGCCTGAGGACGTTTTACCGGTTCCTGTTGAAGAGGGGCTTGATCGAGAGGAGCCCCGCGGCCGTCGTCTCCTACCCGAAGGGGGAAACAAAGCTCGTCGATTACCTTACCGTCGACGACGTCTTCAGGCTGATAGAGACCGCCGGGGGCGAAGAGCCCTCGGACAAGCGGGACAGGGCGATACTCGAATTGCTTTATTCCACCGGCATAAGGGTGAGCGAGCTTGTGGGGCTTGATCTCTCCGACGTGGACTACGAGGAATCTGTCCTCAAGGTTTCAGGCAAGGGGAAGAAGGAGCGGGTCGTGCCGGCGGGGGGGCCGGCGCTGTCGACATTGAAAGAATACCTGAGCGTCAGGAGCGAAAACAACTTCGGGGATGCAAAAAACCGGATTGATGAGAAAGCCCTGTTCCTGAACATGCGCGGCGGGAGATTGACGGCAAGGAGCGTAAACCGGATCGTCAAAAAATATATTCTCCTGGGCTCTATGACGCTGAACGTAAGCCCCCACAAGCTGAGGCACGCCTTTGCCACCCACCTCCTGGAGATGGGGGCGGGCCTGAGGGATATCCAGGAGCTTTTGGGGCACGAGTCGATTGGCGCCACCCAGAAGTACACCCACGTCACGATTGACAGGCTGATGGAGGTCTACGACAAAGCCCACCCGAGGTCAAAAAGGAGCTGAGGATTTATGAAAGATATTTACAGGGCCCCCGCCCTGACAGGGGAAAAAGGGGAGCCGGGAAACAGGATAAGGTCGACAACCATTGTGGCCGTAAGGAAGGACGGCAAGGTGGCCATGGCGGGCGACGGCCAAGTGACGATGGGGGAATCGGTGGCGAAGGGGGGGGCGAAGAAGCTGAGGCGCCTCTACAGCGGAAAGATCATCGCCGGATTCGCCGGCAGCACCGCCGACGCCTTCACCCTCTTCGAGCGCTTCGAGAGCAAGCTTGAACAGTACAGCGGAAACCTCGTCAGGAGCGCCGTGGAACTCACCAAGGACTGGAGGATGGACAAGTACCTGAGGAGACTCGAGGCACTACTCGTCGTGGCGGACAAGGATACGTCGCTGATAATATCGGGAAGCGGCGACGTCCTGGAGCCGGACGACGAGGTGATCGCCATAGGCTCCGGTGGCGGGTACGCCCAAGCCGCCGCGAGGGCGCTGGTTCAGCACTCGAAGCTCACAGCCGAGGAGATAGCGACCGAGTCGCTGAAGATCGCCGCGGGTATATGTATCTACACCAACGACAACATCCAGATCGAGGTGCTGTAATTCTGATAGAAGAGAAAAAATGTCATTCCCTTGGTAACAGGGAGCCATTAAATATTGTTTGTCATTCCCGCGAATGCGGGAATCCAGAGTGTGGCTCTTTGGGCCGGGTGGCAATTACAAGAAGGGTGTAATAAAACAATAAATAGAAAGCATTGTCATTGCGAGAAGTGAGCTTGTCCCTTGGACAGGCGAGCGACGAAGCAATCGGGTTAGTACAAGAAACATGCGGCCGGGTGGCACTGACAAGCTTCGGCTTGTCAGTGGGAAGTCACGATAGAATGGGAACCCACGCTGATATCTTTCTGGATTCCCAGTGGTGCTGGGAATGACAGTATAAATCCCCAATCGAGTTGGGTACGACATAATAAAAAAAACAATGAGAAGAATTTTCAAACTCTTTTTATAACAGACCTTTATCACAGGAGAGACCGATGCAGACATTTACGCCCCGGGAGATAGTCTCGGAGCTTGACAGATACATCGTAGGCCAGGACAAGGCGAAGAGGGCCGTGGCCATAGCGTTGAGAAACCGCTGGCGCAGGATGCGTGTCCCGGAGGACCTGAGGGACGAGATCGCGCCGAAGAACATCATCATGATCGGCCCCACCGGCGTGGGAAAGACCGAGATCGCAAGGAGGCTCGCCAAGCTCTCCCAGGCCCCCTTCCTCAAGGTCGAGGCCTCCAAGTTCACGGAGGTCGGGTACGTCGGCAGGGACGTGGAATCGATGATAAGGGACCTCGTCGAGCTCGCCGTCAACATGGTCAGGGCCGAGGAGATGGAAAAGGTTAAGGTGAAGGCGGAAGAGCTCGCCGAGGAGAAGATCCTCGACATCCTGCTCCCCAAGAGGAGGACCCCTGAGGGTAGGCCCGATTCCGGTTTCGCACCCCCGGATCCCGATATGGGCGGGATCGAGGCCGCCGAAGCCGGCGGGTTCGATTTAGTGGAAGATGAAACCCGTACCCCCCAGCTCGGCTCCGGTGACGAGAACAGCTACGAGAAGACCCGCGAGAAGCTCAAAAAACTCCTGAGGGAGGGAAAGCTGGACGACCGCCAGCTGGAGCTGGAGACCCGCGAGCGAAACATCCCGATGGTGGAGATCTTCTCCGCCTCCGGCATCGAGGAGATGGATATAAACATCAAGGACATGTTCGGAAACCTCTTCCCGGGAAAGACCAAGAAGAAGAAGGTGAAGGTGAAGGAGGCCCAGAACATCATCGCGGCGGAGGAGGCCCAGAGGCTCGTCGATATGGACAAGGTGGTGGGCCTGGCCGTCAAAAAGGTCGAGGAGTCCGGGATCATCTTCCTGGACGAGATAGACAAGATAGCCGGAAGGGAGAGCGCCCACGGCCCGGACGTCTCCAGGGAGGGGGTTCAGCGGGACATTCTCCCCATCGTCGAGGGCTCGTCGATAAACACAAAATACGGGATCGTAAAGACCGACCACATCCTCTTCATCGCCGCGGGTGCCTTTCACGTATCGAAGCCCTCCGACCTCATCCCGGAGCTCCAGGGTCGGTTTCCCCTGAGGGTCGAGCTGGATTCGCTGGATAAGGACGATTTCGTCAAGATCCTCACCGAGCCGAAGAACGCCCTGATAACCCAGTACATCGCTCTCATGGATACGGAGACGGTCTCCTTACAGTTCAAGGAGGACGCCATAGACGAGATCGCCCGGATGGCGGCGCAGGTAAACGAGAGGAGCGAAAACATCGGCGCCAGGAGGCTCCACACGATCCTCGAAAAGCTTCTGGACGAGATATCCTTCAAGGCGCCGGAGCTCATGAAGAAGAAGATAAAGATCGACCGGGACTACGTCCAGGAGAGACTGAAGGATATCATCGAGGATCAGGACCTAAGCAAGTATATCCTGTAGGGTTGAAGATTAATTACCATTCAGACCCGATCGCCCGCGGCTGAGACCCGATTTTGTTCCCCCCCACCAAATTGACAAGGGGGGTTTAGTCATAAGCGGAGGCGGTCGTTAAATCTTTCGGCCAATTTCGGCGGCCCTCGCCAAAGTTAAAAAGATTCACCCACTCGACCCCTTCGCTCTTCGCTCTTCGCCCTTCGCCCTTCAATATAGGCGATCTAAACCATTCTAATCCCACTCCCCAATCCGGCGGGGCGTTTTGCGTTTTGCTCTAACGTTTTGCTCTAACGTTTTGATTTAACGTTTTGGTTTAACGTTTTGGTTTAACGTTTTAGTCTAAATATAACGGCCCGTATATCCCCACTCCCATTTTTCCCACACCAGTTTTTTTAGGTGGATTTTTTCAATCTTTCCGTATATAATAGCGGTTTTTTAACCGGTAAAATCGACCTAAACCTTTATATTTGCGGCATTCTCTATGGAAAAGGCGAAGGAGCTGGCGAAGATACTCACAGAAGCCCTCCCATACATCAGGGAGTTCTTCCAAAAGACCATCGTCATAAAGTTCGGCGGCCACGCCATGGCCGACGAGGGCTTGAAGAGTGACTTCGCCAGAGTCGTGATCCTGATGAAATATATCGGGATAAACCCGGTCGTAGTTCACGGCGGCGGGCCCCAGATCGGGGAGGTCCTGAAGCAGTTCGGTAAGGAGTCAACCTTCATTGACGGGATGCGCGTCACCGACCGGGAGACGATGGACGTGGTGGAAATGGTCCTGGTCGGCCGGGTCAACCAGGAGATAGTGGGTCTGATAAACGGGCTGGGGGGAAACGCCGTTGGCCTCTCCGGGAAGGACGCAAACCTCATCCAGGGCAGAAAGCTCGTCTTAAAGGAGAGGCCGAGGGACGCGGATGAAAAAGGCGGCGCCCTCCCACCGGAGATCATAGACCTGGGGAGGGTCGGGGAGGTGACGGCGGTAAACACGGGCGTGCTCGCAACCCTAGATCGGGAGAACTTCATCCCGGTGATAGCGCCCGTCGCCGCAGACGAAAACGGCGAGACCTTAAACATCAACGCCGACCTCGTCGCAGGAGCCGTGGCCGAGGAGCTGAAGGCGGAAAAGCTTGTCCTCTTGACCGACATCGAGGGAGTCATCGTAAACGGCTCCCTGGTGAGCTCCATCACAGTAAAGGAGGCCATCAAAATGATAGAGGAGGGGCAGATAACCGGCGGGATGATCCCCAAGGTCAGGTGCTGCATAAGCGCCCTCGAAAAGGGGGTCAAAAAGACCCACATCATAGACGGCAGGGTTCACCACTCGGTCCTGCTTGAGCTCTTCACCGACGGCGGGATCGGAACCGAGATCGTGCCGGAATAGATGTTTTAAGCCGTAAAAACCACATATTGAACTGAAATTATGTCTAAAGATGAAGCAGAGAAAAGAGCCGAATCGAGCCTCAAGTACGATTACGGCCACCTGATGAACACCTACAGCCCGGCCCTGATAGAGCTGGAGAGGGGTGAGGGCCCCTACCTCTGGGACGTGGAGGGGGAGAGGTACCTCGACTTCGTCGCGGGGATCGCCGTGATGAACCTGGGGCACTCCCACCCGAAGGTGGTTAAGGCAGTTAAAGAGCAGGCGGAGAGGCTCGTCCACGTCTCCAACCTTTACCGCATACCGAGGCAGGCGGTGGTCGCCGATCTCATCTGCGACTCCTCCTTCGGCGCAAAATGTTTTTTCGCAAACAGCGGGGCGGAGGCTATCGAGGCGGCCATAAAGCTCGCCCGAAAGTTCGGGATCAGAGAGAAGGGGGAGGACACCATCGAGATAATCACCGCCGACGGTTCCTTTCACGGGCGGACGATGGGAGCCATGGCGGCCACGGCCCAGACCAAGATCCAGAAGGGATTCGGCCCCCTGACGCCCGGGTTCAACTACGTCCCCTACGGTGACCTCCAGGCGCTGGAGGAGGCGATAACGGAAAACACCGCCGCGGTTATCCTGGAGCCGATTCAGGGAGAGGGGGGGGTCGTCGTGCCTTCGGACTATTACCTCGCCGGCGTAAGGGAGATAGCGAACTGCGAGAATGTCCTGATGATTTTGGACGAGATACAGACCGGCATGGGCAGGACAGGAACCCTATTCGCCTACGAGGCGGCCGGGATTAAGCCTGACGCCATGGTCCTGGCCAAGGGGCTTGCCGGGGGATTTCCCATGGGGGCGCTCGTCGTCGGCAAGAAGGCCTCCGACATCTTCTCCCCCGGCGACCACGCCTCCACCTTCGGTGGCAATCCCTTCGTCTCGGCCGCCGCCGAGGCGGTCATCACCACCACAATGGAGGAGGGGATTCTGGAAAACTGCACGGATGTGGGAACATATTTCATCAAGGAGCTTGAACGTCTCGCAAAAAAGTTCGACTTCGTAAAGGAGGTCAGGGGAAAGGGACTCCTCATCGGGATGGAGCTCCAGCTCAAAGAGGAGGAGACCGCTGCGGCGATAGTCGACGAGATGAGGGATAAAAAGATTCTGATCAACCTCATCCAGAACCGGGTTCTCAGGTTCACGCCCCCCCTTGTCATAGACATTGGTCACGTCGACGAGGTGGTGTCCGCCCTCGACGACGTCTTTTCCAAGATAGCGTAGCCCGCTTAAGAGATGCTATGAAAACTAAAAGAGGGAAAAAGGATTTTCTGAGGTTCTCCTACCTTTCGAGGGAGGAGGCGCTCGATATAATCGAGAGGGCCAAGGACCTCAAGAAAAGGCAGAAGAACCGGATCAGATACAGGCCGATGGAGGGAAGAACGCTGGCGATGATCTTCGAGAAGCCCTCCACGAGGACCCGGGTCTCCTTCGAGACGGGGATATATCAGCTTGGAGGCCAGCCGATCTACCTCAGCTCCGGGGATATCCAGATCTCCCGGGGGGAGACGGTGGCGGACACCGCCCGCGTCCTCTCCAGATACGTCGACATGGTGATGATAAGGGCCTTCTCCCAGGATATGGTGGAGGAGCTTGCTAACGAGAGCTCGGTTCCGGTAATCAACGGCCTAACCGACCTTACCCACCCGTGCCAGGTGATGAGCGACCTGTTTACCATCGCCGAGAGAAGGGACTGGAGCCTGGAGGGCCTCAAGGTAACATACGTCGGGGACGGAAACAACCTGACCAACTCTTGGATCAACGCAGCGGCCCTCTTAGGCTTCACGCTTACCATCTCCTGCCCCGAG
This sequence comes from uncultured Thermodesulfobacteriota bacterium, assembly GCA_964542895.1. Taxonomy (GTDB): domain Bacteria; phylum Desulfobacterota; class Zymogenia; order Zymogenales; family Zymogenaceae; genus Zymogenus. The sequence goes on along the minus strand of CAZIWT010000060.1, from coordinate 10,444 downwards.
GAGCTGATGCCGGACGAGGCGATATTGAAGGAGGGAATAAAGAGGTCGGAGGGCAAAATAAAGAGCGAGGAAAACCCGAAGGCGGGCGTCAAAGACGCCGACGTCATATACACGGACGCCTGGATGAGCATGGGGGACGATCCAAGACTTCGGGAGAGGAAGCTCGATATGCTGAAACTCTATCAGGTAAACGGGGAACTGTTGGATTCGGCCCCTGAAAGCTGTGTCGTGATGCACTGTCTCCCGGCGCACCGGGGCGAGGAGATAACTGATGATGTGATGGACGGGGAGCGCTCCATCGTATACGTACAGGCGGAAAACCGCCTTCACGTCCAGAAAGCGATTATGGATATTTTGAACCAACGACAGGAGGCGTCGGGTGGCGGATAATACAAAGAAGGTTGTTGTTGCGTACTCCGGGGGGCTAGATACCTCGGTCATTCTGAAGTGGATAAAGGAGAACTACGGCGCATACGTGATCGCCTTTGCGGCGGACGTGGGACAGGGAGAAGAGGAGCTCGAAGGTCTCAAGGAGAAGGCACTCAAAACCGGCGCGGACAAGGTATACATCGACGATCTCAGGGAGGAGTTCGTATCGGACTACGTCTACCCTATGCTCAGGGCAAACGCCGTCTACGAGGGGACCTACCTCATGGGGACATCGATAGCGAGGCCGCTCATCGCAAAGCGCCAGATCGAGATAGCCTTAAAGGAGAAGGCGGACACGGTCTGCCATGGCTGCACCGGCAAGGGTAACGACCAGGTGAGGTTCGAGATGGCCTACCTCACTTTAAGTCCGGACATCCGGATCATCTCCCCCTGGCGGGAGTGGGAGTTCAGTTCGAGGGTGGAGCTGATCAAATACTCCAACGAGCACAACATCCCCATCGTCGCCACGGCTCAAAAGCCCTACAGCACCGACAGGAACCTCTTTCACATAAGCTTCGAGGGGGGTATCCTCGAAGACCCGTGGAAGCCGCCCCCGGCTGAGATGTTCAAGCTGACAAAGTCCCCCGCCGACGCCCCGGACAAGGTAACCACGATAGAGATAGATTACGAGAACGGAGATCCTACGGCGATAGACGGGGTGACCTACGCCCCGGCCGCACTGTTATCGGTGCTCAACGAGATCGGGGGAGAAAACGGCATCGGGAGGGTGGACATGGTGGAAAACCGCTACGTCGGGATGAAGTCAAGGGGCGTATATGAAACCCCCGGCGGCACCATACTCCAGGTCGCCCACAGGGCCGTCGAGTCGATCACCATGGACAGGGAGGTGATGCACCTGAGGGACTCCCTCGTCCCGAAATACTCCGACCTGGTCTACAACGGGTACTGGTTTTCGCCGGAGCGGGAGCTCCTCCAGATTCTCGTCGACGAGGCGCAGGAGGGCGTGACGGGCAGAGTCAGGCTCGATCTCTACAAGGGAAACGTGACCGTGATGGGGAGAAAATCGGAGAGGTCCCTATACCACGACGGGTTCGCCACCTTCGACAAGGACTCGGTCTACAGCCAGAAGGACGCCACCGGATTCATCAGGCTCAACGCCCTCAGGATGAGGATAAAGGCGATGCTGCAAAAGGGTTAGGACTAATTCCAACACTATCTCAAGGTAATTTCCGATGAAAAAGCCGTGGGGGGGCAGGTTCAAGGACGACATTGGAGACGATGTCGAGACATTCACCGCATCTGTGAAATTCGACTCCCGCCTCGCCCCATACGATATAGGAGGGAGCATAGCCCACGCGAAGACCCTCGAGAGGGCGGGATTGATAAGTAAAGAGGAGGCTAATGACCTTATCTCAGAGCTTGAAAGAATAGCTAAAGAGATTGGTGAAGGGAAATTTCGCTTCAAAAACGCCCTCGAGGATGTCCACATGAACATAGAGGCGGCGCTGATCAAGAGGCTGGGGGACGTAGGGGGGCTTATCCACACCGCCAGGAGCAGAAACGACCAGGTAGCGGTGGACACCCGCCTCTTTGTCAAGATGGAGGCCAAAAGGGCTATGAGTCTTCTCAAGGAGATCAGGATTACGATCCTCGAGCTTTCCGATAAAAACATCGAGGTCGTGATGCCCGGCTACACCCATCTCCAGCGGGCTCAGCCGATCCTTCTCTCCCACCACCTCCTCGCATACTGGGAGATGTTTCACAGGGACGGCATAAGGTTCAAAAACGTGCTAACGGCCGCCGACGTAATGCCGCTCGGCTCCGGGGCGCTGGCCGGCGTCCCCTATCCCCTCGACCGTCAATACACCGCAAAGCTCCTCGGTTTTTCCCGGATATCGGGAAACAGCGTGGACGCGGTGAGCGACAGGGACTACATACTCGACTACCTCGCCTCGGCCTCGATCGCCATGATGCACCTCTCCCGCCTCGCCGAGGAGCTGGTGCTCTTTTCGGGCGCCGAGTACGGCTTCGTGACGCTCCCGGACCGCTACGCCACCGGCTCCTCCATCATGCCCCAGAAGAAGAACCCGGACGTCCCGGAGCTGGTGCGGGGAAAGACGGGAAGGGTGATGGGAGACCTGATCTCTCTTCTCACCACGATGAAGGGGCTGCCGCTGGCCTACATGCGGGACATGCAGGAGGACAAGGAGGCTCTTTTCGACGCCGTGGACACGCTGAACGCCTCACTGTCGATAATGGAGGGACTCCTCTCCGCCGTTCGGTTCAACGGAGACAAAATGAAGGAGGCTCTGACCGGCGGATTCATCACCGCCACCGACGCCGCCGACTACCTCGTCAGAAAGGGGGTCAGCTTCAGAAAGGCCCACAAAATTGTGGGGAAGATCGTGGCGGATACAGAGACCAAGGGGAAGACCCTCTTTGATCTGAGCGCCTCCGATTGGCGGAAGTTCTCCCCCAAGTTCGACGAGGACATCATCGATGCGATCAAGGTGGAATCATCCATCTCCTCCAGGAACCTCCCCGGCGGAACGGCGAGAGACCGGGTTGAGGAGACAATCGCGGCCCTACTCAAGCTTGAAGAGGGGAAGGGGTAATATTAGGACAATATTATCAAGGGGAAAATTCCGTACTTGGAATTCAATATGGGCTTGAATTGCAACTGCAATCCAGCTAATGTGGAAGCTGACATAGACAAGGACAAACCTACAAGAATTGCAAGGGAAGTCGATTCTATTTTCAACTGTTTTCAACTCGCTCAAACTGTGATATTATTGGTCTGAAACGATTAGTTTTTACAGGGACTTGAATTAAAGACGAACAATCAATATAAAAATAATCAAATAATCAGAATCAATCCACAAAATGACCAAGGAGGTATTAGATATGTATAGACTATTCCAAAGACTTTTAATATTGGCCGCACTGTTAATCTTCGCCGCGTCATGCGGCGTGAAGGCCCCGCCCCTCCCGCCGGAGTACGTCGTGCCGGAAAAGATCAAAGACCTGAAGGTGAAGATGGTCGAGGGGGGCGTCATCCTTAGGTGGACGATCCCGGACAAGAACACCGACGGGACGGAGCTGACCGACCTCTCCGGCTTCAAGGTCTTCAGGAAAGACGTTCCGGACGAGGAGATCGACTGCCCGCCCTGCACCGAGAAGTTCGAGGAGATATTCGACTTTACGCTTACCGTTCCGGGCAAGGCGAAGGTCGAGAAGGACAGGATCTACATCGAAGACCTCTCGCTTCTCCCGAACGTCTCGTACACCTACGTCGTCGTATCCTACAACACCGCCGGCTACCGCAGCAGCTTCTCCAACACGGTCGACGTATACTTCAGGAGAACCGAGTGAACTACTTCAACTACGTCGGGGATGAGCTTCACGCGGAGGATATCCCGATAACGAAGCTCGCCGAGGAGTTCGGCACACCCCTCTACATCTACAGCACGAGAACCCTGAGGCACCACTTCAAGGTCTTTGACGACGCCTTTTCCGGCATCGACCACCTAATCTGCTTTGCGATGAAGGCAAACTCCAACCTCGGCGTCCTGAGGCTCTTTGCCGAGATGGGCGCCGGGTTCGACATCGTCTCCGGCGGCGAGCTCTTTAGAGCCTTAAAGGCGGGGGGCGACCCGAAGAAGATCGTCTACAGCGGCGTGGGAAAGACGACCGACGAAATCAAGGAGGCGCTTGAAAGCGATATCCTGATGTTCAACGTTGAGTCGTTCGAGGAGCTGGGCGTCATAAATGAGATCGCCGGTGACATGAAGAAAAAGGCGAGGATCTCCCTTCGCGTAAACCCTGACGTCGACCCGATGACGCACCCGAAGATCTCCACGGGGCTCAAGGAGAACAAGTTCGGCATCGACATCAAAAAGGTGATCGACGACTACGAGGAGGCGGGAAACCTCCCGAACATCGAGGTGATCGGCGTGGACTGCCACATCGGCTCCCAGATAACGGAGATCGCCCCCTTCGTGGACGCCCTCGAGCGGTTAAAGGAGCTGGTCTTCAAGCTCCGCGAGAGGGACTTCAATATCCGCTGGTTCGACCTCGGCGGGGGCTTAGGCATCACCTACAAGGACGAGGAGCCCCCCGACCCCACAGAATACGCGGCGGCCATAAAAAAGAGCGCAAAAGACCTCAACGTCACCTTCATCCTCGAGCCGGGGCGGGTGATCGTCGGAAACGCCGGCATAATGGTAACGAGGGTCCTATACACCAAGCGTAACGGAAAGAACTTCGTGGTCGTGGACGCCGGGATGAACGACCTGCTGCGCCCGGCGATGTACGACGCCTTCCACGAGATAAGGCCGGTGATAAAGAGCAATAACTCAAAGATCACGGCCGACGTGGTCGGGCCGATCTGCGAGTCTGCCGACTTCATCGCCAAGAACCGCGAGGTGACCGACGCCAAGCGAGGCGATCTCTTGGCCGTCATGAGCGCCGGCGCCTACAGCTTCTCGATGGCGTCAAACTACAACTCCCGCCCCCGCGCCGCCGAGCTTTTAGTTGACGGCAAGGTGCCGCACCTCGTCAGGAAGAGGGAGAGTTATAAGGATTTGGTGCAGAGGGAGGGGTGAGGGGGGGAGAATGAGTGACCATCAAATTGGCTGAAGAGATTTATAGTATAAATACATAATAATTGGTATACAAATTGGCAAAAGTAGAAATTGAATCTTCATGAGTAATAAATTGAAAACATTAATTGATCATATTAAGGAACAGGATAGTTTTACTCAATTTAATACAATTCCAAAAAGGATATTCTTAGACACTAACATCCTTCAATATCTTCAAGATTTTGGAGAATACATTTTCGATCATTACAGGGAAAACAAAAACTATTTTTTAATAAGCAAGCATAGAATAGTAAAAAGAGAAACCAGGTTATTCAGTGAGATTGAAGCCCTTCATGATTGTTTTATCGGAATTGAAAGAACGAGTTTTGAATTTGCTTTATCGCCTACTATTTATCAGGAAGTATCGGAAAAGGGAGATATAAGATTTATTGAATGGTTTTATGATGTATGGGATCACTGGATGACGGTAGTTTCCGAATATGAGAATGGAAAAGCTTTTTCAGAAAATGCAGAAAAAAACTATAAAAAAGCCTCTTATGACAATTCTCTGCTTGGCAATCTCTCAGAAAAAGATAAAGAGATAGTACTTGATGCAATTTACTTCGACTGCAATGCCCTTTTAACTGTTGATCGCTTTGCAAAAGACCAGAATAAGAAAATATATGTATTTAAAAATTATGGCTTGATGATATTGACACCATCCGAGCTATTAGAGATTATAAAACCTTTTCAAGCATTATGGTGTTGATAAATTAGATAAATCAAAGTCCACCCCACCCAACCCCCCAACCCCACATCAAACCGGCAAGCCGGGGCGGGCATTTGCAATCAGCAGAAATAAATATATTTATTTAAACCACCTTTCCACGGCCTCAACGATCTCCTCCTCCCCGACCTCCATAACGACGGGGGCGTCCGCGGGACAGGTCTCGTCCCTTTTATGTGTCTGGATCATCCGAATCTTTCCGGACTCGTCGGCCCTGTATGTCCCCGTTGATGTCATGTAATTGTACGGGAAGAATGGGAGCTTGTCTGGTAGCATATAGACCGTGAAGCTTTCTCCGTCATCGTCGTATTCCAAGCGGATATCCTGTTTTAAGCTGAAGAAATCTTTATAGACATCGCTCTCTTTCGCAAGCTTCGGATACAATGGTCTTCCGTTCTCGGTACTGTGAAGCCGTGAATAGGCAATGTGATACGCCGTGAACTCCTTCAGTTTCGTTTCCCTGTATTCATCCGTCGGCCACCAGGAAGCGAAAGCTAAACCCATGCCGGAAATAAACAGGGCAATGAGGACAAGGATAAGGCCGGATGTCAACAGGCGCCAGTGAACCGCGCCCTTCAGATATTCCGGGACGCTTTTTGAACAGAGGCGCTTTATTCCCCAGATAAACATCTTTAAGCCTCTCACAACGGCTGTAACCCCGAAGATAACCACAACCAGTGCCCCAAGGCCGCTGTGCGCCGCAGAAACAATGACGGCGAGAACTGCAGCGAGAGGGGGAAGAAATCTCCGCTTTTTGGGTTTCTCCCTTTGCAACTTCATTATCGCATACCCCCCGCCCAGAAAAGTCAGCAGCACCATGATAGGAAGGATTACGACGACGGCAAGAACGGTCTGCGGCCCCGGGGGCTGGTTGGCAAAGGCGCTGCTTGCCTGAAGCAATATAAACATTGGTGCAAAGACAAAAACCGTAAACGCTGTTTTGAAAATTCTCATGGTTTAACCTCCCAGGAAAAGCGCCAGTCCCTTTTCGGCATGAAGCTGGTTTTATTGAAAAACAGAGAATCAGACGCTTCTCTTTTAAGCGTGTAATTGGATGAAACAATCTTCACGCTCCCCGGAAACAATCTATACACACCCCTGTCAAGCGGATGCCTCCAGGCTCCCGTCGTGGTGAGTATATAGCGGGCGTTCCTCTTCGGGGCGTGCTGGCAATATCGAACCAGAACCCTTACCTCCCCCCTTGGCCTGAACTTCAGGTCGAAGCGGTGCTTTCCCAGGATGTATCTGACCGGGATATCCCTGCTTTCGGGATAAATTTCACATACGCTCAGAAGCACGGGATGGGGATGGCCCAAATCGACGGGCAGCGGAATGCTCATTCCCTGTATGACCGGGAAGGGCAATGGATTGGAATAAATGTATGTTCCTCTCATCTCTATATGGTTACGGTGGACAAAGATGTTGATCTCTTCTTCGGTAAATCGAACGATGGGGTAAAGGCCGGCAAGAAACGGAAACAGCAGGATGATGACAATAACGGGGAATAGGAGGTAAAATAGATACCCTCGTTCATAAGACCGCCTGTTTTTCATCCAGAAATTGCCCCACTTGATACAAGTTAAAGAGTTTTTCTCCTTCACTCCCCTACCTTTCCCGGTACATACCGGGGTCGTCCTTTATCCATTTTACTACTTTTTCAGGCTGGTTTCTATATCTTTAATCATTTGGATCCTTTGATCCCTTTTTACGAAATATCCGGCACGTTTCAAAAACCTCCGGTGCTGCCCGAGATGTTTAAGGGCATTTAGCAGATCCCTGCCAAATCACCCCTTGAATCCATTAAAATTCTCCAATTATGTGACATTCCTCAAACTTATCACGACTTTTCATGGTACACTTGGAAAAAATTTGAGAAAATTTGTAACAATTTAATAACAGGAGGAGAAAAATGAAAAATAGAATAAGACGTCATTCAATCCTTGTCACGATCCTTCTCTCGGCGGTCGTAACGCTTCTCGCGGTTCAGGGGAGCCTTGCCGCCGAGCCGGACAGGTTCTTTCTCGACTTCTCCGATGGATACATCGTCATACAGCCAAACACGGGGACGATCCAGGTCGTCGCCAGCCTGACCGTCCTCTCCTACGGGGGGGACTGGGAGCTCGCCCAGCTTAAGCCCTACCTCTACCATGTGAGGCTCAAGACCTGGGGCGGCTTCTACTGGAAGGTCAACACCTCGAGGAGGGAAGTCTACAAGGTCACCGGCGGCAGTTTCGGGAGCCTTGGGGGATCGGAGGCCGTGATAGGCGGGATATCCGTCGATGTCGTCGGGGGCAGCAACACGACACCCCCGGACCGCTTTCTGTTGAGGTTCTCCAAGTCCTACATAGTCTACGTTCCGGCGTCGAGCGTCCTTCAGGTCACCGCCGAGGGGTACGTCCTCTCCTACGGGGCGGACTGGGAGGTCGTCAAGATGAAGGACTACCTCTACCACATGAAGCTCAGTACCTGGAAGGGCTTCTACTGGAAGGTCAACACGTCGAGAAAAGTGGTCAAGCGCGTGAAGGGCGCCCCGCTCGGATCGCTGGGAGGAACGCTGGAGGACACCAACATATCGGTCAGGGTGGTCGGCGGGGATACCGCCTCAGAGCCAGAGCCCCCCGGAGACTCTCTCGCCAGGCCGGACGAGGACTGCATAGCCTGCAACCCGAACAACCTCCAGGTGGTAAACGTCGGCGGCAGCTGGAAGATCGTCGAGGGGAGCCGCTGGCTGATGGACTTCGGCGCTAAAGAGGGTGACGCCCGGGAATCCCTCAAGGTCATCAAACACTACGGGATGAACAGCCACTGCTTCGTGGGGAGGCCGAACGCCCCGTTCGAGTACTGGCTTGTGGGTGGCAGCGCCCCGGCAGGCGGATACGCCGGAGAGGACTGCATTTCCTTTAACCCCAACACCATAGAGGTCAGAAACGTGGGGGGCCGGTGGAAGATCGTGGATGGTAGCCACTGGCTCTTCGACTTCGGGGGCAGCGAAACGGAGGCGAGGCTCGCCTATGACATCATCAAGTACTACGGATTTACAAAAACGTGCTTCGTTGGAAGGCCGGGGCCCAAATTCAAGTATCTGAGAAAATAAGCGTTTTCGCTAAATATAGACGTAAAAGGGGCGGCCCGTTGATTCGGCGCCGCCCCTTTGTTTTTAAAATCTTGTCAACTGATCGACTCATTGATATTTTCTGCTCAGTCGTCGATCCCCTGGAGCTTCGACCTGCCCATCGTCATCCCGCCGCTTTTGGACAGCTCGGCCTTCATCACGTCGCGAAGCTTTATAAGCGAGTTCAGCGTCTTCTCCTGGTCTACCGATATCTCGCCCGCGCGAAAGCTAACCGCCTTGAGGTTTGCGATCTCCGTCTCCACAGCTTGAAGCTGCTCATGTGTGAAAGCCATCAGTACACCTCCAGCCTGTAGGGCTCGGCGCCGCTCTCGCCCCGAAGCCAGATCGATCCCTGCCGCCTGAACGCCATGACCCTGGGCCCGTCGTCGGTGTCCTCGATCCTCCCGTGGACGGCGGTGCCGTCAAACGAGTACTCGATGTAAGTTCCAGTTGCATCGTTGGCCAAGGTAATGCAGAACGACTGGAAGCCGAACTCCTGCTTCACGAAGGACGTCGTGAGGGCGGTGCCGGACTGGTCCTGAAAGTAGCTGTTCGTCGACATCTCTATCCCCGTAATTATCGCCATGTCTCCCTCCTTTCCGATTTTTTTTGGCAACCTTGGATATCCCAAAAGCGAGCGGGGGGATGCCTCCCCCCGCCCAAAATCAATTTCAATATCAGCTCGTTGAGAGGTTGCATCCGTACCAGTAGCGCCACTGCACAACGCCGACGCCGAAGCGTCTCTTGATCTTCGCAAACCAGGTGTCGGTCTTCTCGTCCCGGTAGACCGTGATCTTCGCCGGCAGCCTGTCGTAGAACTTGATCCCCTTGTTCGCCTTGCCCATGAACCAGGCGTCATCGTCCTCGATGTAGCGCCAGTAGACCAGGTCGAACATCCCCTCCAGCACGTTCTTGTTGCCGTACTTGTCGATCTCGTACTGGGACTGGATTATCTGGTCCAGCTGGAAGCGGTTCTTCGGGTTGGTGATGATGACGTTCGGCTCGATCTTGATCCTCTCGCCACGCTCGTTTAAAGCGTTGGTCACCGTCATGGCCGAGAAGACCGTCTGGATGTTGGCGTAGGATATGTCCAGCGACTCGGTCAGGTTGTTGAGCTTTACCGCGGGCTTCAGCTTGAACGGATGGCCGTAGGTGGCCCCGGTCCCGAAGAAGGGTTTCCCGTCGTAGATGTGCTTCGGGTTGGGATCATCGTTGTTGGTAAAAGAGCCGTTAAACGCCTCCCTGTCGCCGGAGGTCAAGGCCCCCTTGTTGAACAGCGCCGAGACCGCCTCCTCCTCGGTGTTCCTCACGCCCTCTCCCCAGCCCGCGGCGAACTCCATCAGGTCGGAGTTGAGCTTTCCCTCCTTCATGTCGGCGATCATGTCGTCGGTAACGGCGATCTGGTCCTTGAACGTCTTGAATATAAAAAATAGTATCTTAATTAAGTTTACATTATATTGCATGACCTTACAAGTAGTTGATATTATTAAGAAAATAGGTATTTTTATGTTGACTTATATTACATGATGTTATATAATTTTACTATGGAGCTTTTATTTTTTCTTTTATTTT
>CAZIWT010000059.1:0-20007 GCA_964542895.1 uncultured Thermodesulfobacteriota bacterium | reverse complement strand
AAAGAGCTTACTTGATATAATCGCGGACCTCATTACCATTTTAGATTACTTCACTTCAACGGTGGACGAGGAGGTGAAAGAGATACGCGTATACACGTTCGACACCCGGGAAAACATGAAGAAATTTATGGGGGAAATGGGAGTCGAATACAAACTATATATGCCGGGTGAAATCCAGAACAAATGGGAGAAGACGACGGAATTTCTTAAAGAATCTAGAGCTTCACGGATTGATGCAGAAATGCGTAGAGATGAAGCGCTTAGTTTAGCCGCTAAGAGCTCTGTGGAAGATGCAGAAAAGCTTTACGGCAAGGCGATGGATTTTCTTAGTGAGTATCCATTTATACTTTCTACGCCTCTGGTAGGTGAGGCCACAGCGCCGACAGACGAGGTTCAGGCGAAGGCGGAGCGGGACAAGATATCGGGAGAGGTGAAGCAAGTCGGCGATAAGATCGAGGAGCTGAAGATAATAGGCGGCGGCGGAGCGGCAACCGGATTTGCCGGCACCGCGATATTCACGTTGATACTTGCAAGCCTCGAAAGGATTGAAGGTAAAATGAAGGTCGAGCAGACAGCCGGAGGAGAGCTCGGTGAGGAGAAAACCGGTGAGAAACATATCGATGGCGGCGGCAATCAGATAGTCGAGTCGATAACGGGCAGGATCGACAGGCTGGAAGAGACCCAGGGGAAGAAGCTTCAGAAGATCGAGGATAACATCCTTTTCCGTATAACGTCCCTTGTCGACCTGATAAAGAAAAGCTCAATGCCGTTCAAGGAGATCTATGACAGGCTCTGCAAACAGATGCTGTACGAGTGGAGGAACCGCAGCCGATAAGTAAGTGTCTACCTTGATAGGGCAGGGTGTCAGCCCCCTATGGTGATTTAGTACTCCCCCCCCTCACTCCCTAATTAATAATACTCCTTCTTTGCACCCATCTCGAAGAAGTCGGCGATATAGCCGGCAAGGACCAGGGTGTATTTTTTGATCTCCCCCACGCTGCTCCCGGGGTACTGGGCGTAGCTGGTCATTATGCCGTTTAACGCCGAGAAGAGCGCCCGGGACATCAGCTGGGTGTCCCCCTTGTGTCCCGCCTCCTTTATCACCCTCTCAATGAGATTAATGACCTCCTGCATTATCGGGTTTATCTTCTCGATCTCCTCGTCGGTGAGCATCCCTCTCGGCATGAAGTAGCTCATCATCTGGTAGTATGAGGTGTTCTCGTTGAGGTAGCCGATGTAGACCTCGCTGAACCTGCGGATGGTGCATCCTTCGTCCCTGTTCAGCTCCTCCTCGATCAGTCCTATAATCTCTTTCGTGTCGGCATAGAAGACATCGAGGAACAGTTCGTCCAGGCTCTCGTAATAGCGGTAGATCGTCCCCGTGCTGACGCCCGCGCTCTTGGCGATGTCCCGCACCGTTACGCTCTTGAAGCTCTTTTCCGAAAAGAGCTTCTTGGCTGTGTTTACGATCAGCTCCCGACGGGCCTCCCGCTCCCTCTCTCTCAGATCGCCGAAGGTAAGTTCGGCCATAGGCTCGCTACCCCTTAAAGTTATATCAAAACCTGTTTCAGCAAAAACCTGTTTCAGGCGAAATATCTATCATTTTTGGCTATCATTCTTGGCTATCGTTTTTGTTCATCTTGGACAGATTCATTATAGCGGTCTTCTCTCCGGTTGTCAATCTATGAGGGGGAAAACAGGCGTGAAAATCCAATAGCTCAATAGCGGCGGATTGTAATTCCGCGCTTCCAATCCGCCCTTGAGCCGCTTCGCCGTATGTCCCCCTCTTTTGCTCCCGCTAAAACGCGAAGGAGTCCTCCGCAATCTCCATGATGGAGAGGTCCTCGGTCTTGATCGCCTTGGCGATAGCCTCCGCCTTCGGCATGACGTTGTTGATGAAGTACTTGGCCGCCGCCAGTTTCCCGGAGTAGAAGGCGGCGTCCCGGTTGTCCTTCAAAAACTCTGCCCACTTGACCCAGTCGTTCGGGTCCGCCCCCTTTTCCTTTATCAGGGCGTCGAGCTTCTCTACTGCGATCTTCGCCTGCCAGGCCAGCATCCATGACAGCACTATCGTAGCCATCAGGTTCAAAAAAGGATACGCGTTTCCGATGGGAACGAGGAACTTCCCCTCCTTTCCACACCTGGAAAAGAACTCGCCGATATCGATTAGAGTGCTGACACCTTCCTTGAGTTTTACGACAATATCGGAGACCCTCCCGTTGTTTTGGGCCTCCTTGATGAAGCCGTTAATCTCTCCGATCAGGTTCTTGAAGTTCTCCCCCTTCTTCTGCCCCAGCTTTCTCCCAACGAGGTCGAGGGCCTGGATGCCGTTTGTTCCCTCGTAGAGGGCGGAGATCTTTACGTCCCTCAGTATCTGCTCCACCGGGTATTCTTTCGTGTAGCCGTAGCCGCCGTAAACCATGATCGATTGATCCGCCACCTGAAATCCGATGTCCGAGCCGCACGCCTTGATGATCGGGGTCAGGAGCTCCACCAGCCCGTGCCACTTCTCTCTCTCCTTAAGGTCGTCTACCGCGAGGGAGAGGTCCTCGCACTTCGATGTGTAGTAGGTAAGGGCCCTAAGCCCCTCTGTGTGCGACTTCATCCAGAGAAGCATCCTCCTCACGTCCGGGTGGTTGATTATTGGAACCCTCGGCGCCTCGGGATTTCTGAAGTTCGCCAGGTCCGGCCCCTGTATCCTTTCCCTTGCGTACTTTACGGAGTTCAGGTACGCCCGGGAGGCACAGGTCAACCCCTGGAGCGCCACGGCGACCCTCGCCTCGTTCATCAGGATGAACATGATCTTCATCCCCTGTCCCTCCTCCCCCAAAAGCTCGGCGTAGCATTTGCCGTTGTCGCCGAAGTTCATGAGGCAGGTGGCCGAGCCGTTAAATCCCATCTTCTTCTCTAAGCTGGTTACGCTGTAGTCGTTTTTTTCCCCCAGGCTCCCGTCGTCGTTGACCAGATACTTCGGCACCAGGAAGAGAGAGATCCCCTTCGTGCCCGCCGGGGCGCCCTCCACCCTGGCCAGGACCGCATGGACGATGTTGTCGACTAAATCGTGGTCGCCGGCGGTGATGAATATCTTCGTTCCCGTGATGGAGTAGGAGCCGTCCGGGTTCTTCTTGGCCGACGTAGTAAGCGAGCCCACGTCCGTTCCCGCGCCCGGCTCGGTAAGCGCCATGGTGCCCCCCCACTCGCCGGTGAACATCCTCTCCATATATTTTTTCTTCTGCGCATCGGTCCCGTGGATATTGATAAGGTGGGCGGCTCCCTCCGCCAGGCCGGGGTAGGGCAAAAAGGAGACGTTGCAGTTGAAGTATTCCCTGGCCGCCGTCTGCAGCAGGATCGGAAGTCCCTGTCCTCCCACATCCACCGACTGGCTCGGAGCCACCCAGCCCCCCTCGCGGTAGAGGCGGTAGGCCTCCTTAAAGCAGTTCGGGACGGAAACGCTTCCGTCCTTCAGGGAACATCCATCCCTCTCGGTTTCCTCGTTTGTCGGCTCGAGGATTTCCACTGCGAACTTCCTCGCCTCCTCGATGATCATGTCGAAGATATCCCTGGAGAACTCGGAATACCTGTTTAGCCCGGTGAGCTTTTCCGCTTCGAGGTGCTCATAGAGGACAAACCTCTGATCCCTCTCGTCTACTATCAAGTTACTCATCTTGACCTCCTTATACAACATATTGTTTTTTTATGATTCTCCCGTTTTTATAAGCCTATTTATCGAGTATCACCAGTCTATCCTGAAGACGATCCCGCAGGTACCGCCGCAGCTGCTGGAGTCCTCCTCCTGAATTATCTGACCTTTTAGGCCCATCGCCGCAATCCACGATTCGAACCTGGGCCTCGCCGCGCAGCGATAGAGGCCGGTGATGCCCGCCTTTTCCACGTTCTTGTGGACATAGCACTCGATCACGTGTCCCAAGAGCTCGTTTTCGTTAAGTATCTTGAATTCGTATTTGTGTTCCTTGGGGAAGAAGAGCTTTGAGGCGACTGTCATCAGGGAGTTCAATTGGTCGATGTTTGTGATTTTTTCAACCCCGCTCCCGTTCATGAGGGTCTTTATCTCCGTCTTCCCCATCGACCTTATCACCGTCCGGTTGAGCTCGTTGGCGGCGTCGAGGCCGTATTTCTCTATCGTCTTTATGAACCACCTTGCGTCGTGTAATGTCCAGACGTTTCTCAATATCTCCTCTCTTCGATCAAGACCGATTTCAAAATCGACATTTTCCATAAGTATCTCTCACCGAAGTAGTTTCAACTAAAATGCGCTGGCCAAAAAAAGTTCCGTGTCTATCATTTAAGTTTGAGCTCGATCCCCCGGCTCTCCGCGCGGCTTATGTTCCACTCGATGAAATTCTTCGGGGGCTCTTTCCTCTCCGCCTCGTCCCTCTCGACCAGGCTTATGGAGTCGGCCGGGCATGTGACCGCACACAGTCCGCATCCGATGCACTTGTCCTCCATCACGGCGTAGGAGCCGCCGTTTATTGCGATCGCCTCTACCGGGCAGCGCTCCTCCGCACAGACGCCGCAGGTGGTACAGCTTTCCGTGTCTATCATAGCTGTGAAATTGCTTTTTTCAAACATGTGGGGCGCCCCAAAATTGATAGCTCCCCTGAAGGAGTGACAGCAGCAGGTGCAGCAGTTGCAGATGACGTTGTGCCCCTTCTGGACGTTGTAGTATGTCATATGAACCAGGCCCTCCTCCTCTGAGGACTTTAGGACCTTCAGCGCCTCCTCTTTCGAGATCACCTCGCCGCCGATGGAGAAATAGTCATAGGCGTTTTTCTCCCTTGAGACGTATATGCAGGCCTTTACCGTGTGGTCGCATCCGTGGCCCAAAAGCGCCCGCTCCCGCCGGCAGATGCAGTCAACCAGGAGAAAGGAGTTCGACTTTTCAACGATCTGGCGAACATCCTCGTAAAGCTGCACCCGGGACCTGGCATCTATTACATCGTTTATCGGCACCACCCGGGCTACCGCGGGCTTATGGCTTCCCATGGCTCTCGTGAGTGTTGATTCATATTCATCGTACAGCTCTATAAACTCCCTATCCATTCTGTATAATTGAAAATCGTAGATGCCGGGGACGAAGGGGATCTGCATGTACATCTGCTGCCCGAACAGCTTGAAGCTGCCGATCTGCCCCCTCTTTGCCATGTCGTCCAGGGTGTCGCGCATCTCCGATAAAGGTTTGACGAGGCGCTCCGCTATCGCTTCCGCCGTCTCCGGAAGGGGGCTCAACAGGAGCGCCGTCTCGGCGTCCTCCGGGGAGAATATTTTTTCGAGAATCTTCAGCTCGACGCCGCTCTCGGTTTCGGGATAACCGTTCGGCATCTCGTTAAGCCTTTTTGCAAGACGTCTGTATACGTCGTCCATTTTTTTCTCCTGTTATGAGAAGGGGGTTGAAAAATCGTCTTTTTTCAAAATATCCCACTGACAAGCAGGAGCTTGTCAGTGCCACCCAGCTGTCGTTCCCAACACCATTGGGAATCCAGAAAGATGTCAGTATAGGTTCCCGTTGCCACCCAGCGCACAGACGCCCCCCCACTGGATTCCCGTTTACACGGGAATGACAGGTGATGTTTACCGGATTCCCGTTTCCACGGGACTTCCCACCGACAAGCAGGAGCCTGTCGGTGCCACGGACCATCCCTCTGGATTCCCGCTTCCATAGGGCCTATCTCTTTCTGTCTTCCACTCTCCCCTCGAGGACTATCTTCCCCCAGCCGCCGCATTGGACCCCCACGTCGAAGCAGGTGGTCCTGTTGAACTGGACCGAGTTGGGGTCCGCCCCCGAGTAGACAAGCTCGTTTGAAGCGAAGATGTACTTCGCCAGCGGCTCCAGGGCGTAGATGCAAATCTTCTTCGGGGAGAGCTTGGTCAGCAGGTTTCCGGCGCCGTCGAAGTAAAACTTGTCGCCCACCTTGTGCCCGCTGTTGCAGCCGTGGGACTCCACCACCTCGAAGACTATGGTCTTGTTCATAAGCTCCGGTGCCTTTGACATTACGACCGCGTTTCTCGGATTCTCCTTGAACAGCTTCATCTCCTCGTCGTTGTAGCCGAGGTGCTTCTGAATGAGATCCCATGTTTCCTTGTTGACCTTCATAATAACTCTCCTTTTTTGGCTATTTAGCTTACACCATTAAAATCGAACTCGTATCTCCTGAAGCACTTTCCTTCGGTGTGCATCATACACTTGGTGACCTTAGGATGGACCGTAAAATCGAGCCCCAGTTCCCTGTACCAGGTCTCGGTCCTGTCGAAGATTCCGCACCGGTAGTCTTCGATGGCGCCTATCTGCTTTATCCCCTGATATGCGAAGCAGTTCTCGGGCTCCCACCAGATCTCCAGTATGTTCGGCTCCTTGTACTCGTGGCCGAACTCCATAAAGTCGGCCATAACCAGCTCGTAGGCGCTTGTCAGGAACGCCTTGAGCTCGTCGAAGCTTCTGATCGACTCCACCCCCAATATCTTCTTCAGCCTCTTTACCTCGATTGCCGACATCGCCTTTACGGCCGCCCTGTTGACCTTGTTGGTCTTCTCAATCCCGAACTCCTTAAGGGAGTGGTAAAACCACATCCCGTCGTGGGTCATCCAGCTTTTGATCAGAAGCTCCTTCAGGTCCTTCCTTTCAACAGAGTTCATCTCAAATCTCCTTTTTCAGTCTGTAGATTTAAACACGCTTGGGTCTGTCTGAATCGGGCAGCGGACTCCTTTCAGGTCAATCCTATGGAATCCGGAACAGGAAATATCTTTACCGGAGCTATATGCGGTGCTGAACCTGTACTCCTTGAGGCACTCCTCGTCTTTTTTTACCGCGCAATCGGCGCAAGATGGGGTCGTGGAATATCCGACACTGGATGCGCTGAATAAGCGCTCGATGATGGAGATATGTGTGCAGAAGGAACGATCCCGTTTTGCGGCGGGGATTTCGCTGTTTTGCGGGAGTATCCTGTCATGCTCGGCCCTGAAATCGGCGGCTCGCTTCGGTTTGTCGTCTTCGGTGTAATCGGTGATATTTGAGCCTTGAGGGAATTCGGGTGAGGCTTTTTTGATGGAGATCAGTATCTCCTTCAGTACGCTCTCCAAATCCTCTATCTTATCGATAAGCCTCATCCCCATATGCCCCGGGGCCGCTGCGTCGAGCTTTCCCGCGCCCCCCGTGCCGATGAGGTGGCAGTAGTAGAGCCATGTACCTCGAGATGTCTTCCAGCACCTTATCAAGAGCTCCTTTTTGTCGGCGGCGTTCATCTTGCCTTTACCCGATAATTTATTTATCTTTTCGCCTCTAATTGCTACGGTTTTTCTGGAAACCTCTTTGTTGGAGACTCCTTTGCATTGAAAAAAAGCAGATAACGATAACAAATATATTGTGCAGTGAACAATGTTCATTGTAGTAAACCCAGTTTATGTTGTCAAGGAAAATCGAACGAAAAAACGCCTTTTTTCTTAAATTTTCTCTAAATATCTCCAAAGGGATTGTTGATGGCTCGCGGGGTGTTTTAGGACACGTTAGCTTCGGTGATCGGCGTTTTTGTTCGGTTGGTTATTTTTTGTTTTGGGGGAAAGCGACTTGACAATACGGCAGGTTTTTTATGGCAATAAAGTTATTTTGATCTTCCTTTTATAAATATTCTATGTAGGTTTTTTAGGTGACGATCAACGGGTAAAGGGAATGTATTTAGTCCCATGCTGTTGAAATGTTGTTTTGATATAGTATGGTATGTTTGCATGTAATTGGATAAAAGAGGGCTATTTTCCCTTCGACCGGCGTATCAAACCGTATAAAACACCCTAAATAACAAAACAAAACCCCCTCCAGTAAAATGAAGGGGGTTTGTAAATGGTCTGAGACAATGGGCTTAAGCCCATTGTCTGTCCA
This sequence comes from uncultured Thermodesulfobacteriota bacterium, assembly GCA_964542895.1. Taxonomy (GTDB): domain Bacteria; phylum Desulfobacterota; class Zymogenia; order Zymogenales; family Zymogenaceae; genus Zymogenus. Next base: position 12,119 of record CAZIWT010000059.1, on the reverse strand, counting down.
TTGTCTCGACTCTCATGAAATGCCAAGAAAAATCTCAAAGAAAAAGGGGGGTAATATTATCCCCCCTCTCAATTTAAGAGCAACAACAACCGATTACATACGTCTCAAAGAACCCGTAATCGTCCTAAGTTTTACCCGAGTTCATGCCAAAGAAATCCAATTCAGATCTCTTTCGAGCTGCTTCATCTGATCGAACTAACGTTTAAGCTGTCTATCGGTTGTCTTGAGGGATTAGTAACCCCCGCCGCCTCTTCCGCGGTCCCTGCTTCTGGGGGGCCGGGCTTCATCGATGTTCAGTGTACGTCCGACGAAGTCGGTCCCGTTCAACTCTTCCTTCGCTTTTTCCGCTTCGGACTGATCCGACATCTCGACGAATCCAAAGCCCCTTCCCTCGATGACCTTGGCCTCGACCACCTCTCCATATTTTGAGAACAGGTCTTCAAGCTCGTCGGCCGTTACCGAATACTTGAGGTTACCCACAAATAGTTTTTTCCCTTGCATCATTGCCTCCTTCTTCTTCTCTTATTTAACAATGGTCATCTCCGGAGGCTATGACAAGGAAAGCACAAGATACCGATACCTCTTTTAAGAAACACACTATTAAACACAAGAACAGAAAAAATAAAACTGAAAAGAGACTCCCTGGATACTCGAAACGAGACGTCCCAAGCCTCTCTATCCCGGCGTCTCTTCCCGGGGCCCTGTGCCCCGAATTTCGCCTTTTATACAATCTTTTTAATCAAATGTCAAGAAAATATGGCTATGATTGACAATTTATCATCAAAATATACATCGAAAGGGCCGAAAATCGATCCGGGGCGGGCTTGAAAGGCCTTTAGTTCGATCAAATCGGATTGAAGATCGTGCGCAAACAGAGTAGAAGGGGGAGGAGGGAGCTGTTCAGTCTGAAGATATCAATGATGGAGGCGATGATGGAGGCGTCAAAGGATCAGGCCGTGTATCAAGCCGCTCCTTTCCCCAATCAAATATCAAAGGATTTTTTTGTGCCTATACAGAGAATCGTTCAAACGTCGGCAGGTGCCTCCGGTTCCTGTTAAGCATTTCTTTTACCATCTCCTTTATCTCGGCAAGCGACAGGACCGCGGCGGTCAGGGAATTATTCTCGAAGCGAGCTGGAACATATATCGTCGTTTTGATCCCTAACCTTTTGGCGTATTAATCCCTTGCTTTTTTTACAGTATTTAATATCATATAAAAAGGAAATGGTATTACTTGGCGCAATTGGTCCTTTATGGATTCAATTTTAAGGCAATCTGTTCGATTTAGAATTAGTGGAGGATATTTTGAACTCGATGAAGAAGATATTGAAGCATAGGCCTTGGTTAAGGGGCACAATGGCCCTGACGATTCTTGCTCTCAACTTTGCGATTGCTGTTACTCCGGCAGTTTCGGGGGACTTCACCAGCAGAAAGCCGACCCAGGCCGAGCTTGCGGGGATCACCGAAACCATCGGCAGGGTATTCAGAGGCTGGGGGAATTTGGACCTCGACCTCTACATGAGCGCTTGGTCGGTCAACGCCCGCCAATACTTGAAAAACGGGGTAAAGAGGAATTACAACGAGATTTTGAGCCACCGGAGGAGTGCCTTTAAGAAATACAGAGAGGTTCATTTCTTTTGGGAGATCCACGATTGTGATATTGATTCCAACAAGGCTTACGTCTCCTGTTTCTATGAGATGACCTTCGTAAAGGTGGATGGGAGCAGTTTTAACGAAGGGGATGAAGAATATTACGTCCTCGAGTACATGCCGGACGGAAGGTGGCTGATTATCGAGAACTACGACTACCTGCTTAAGCGTTAAGATTTTTTTATCTTTTCGCCATTAGATATTAGATTGAATAGAAGCATTGTGGTCTCCTTGAGGCTTTTTAGGGGATAAACCATGAAGGTCGAAAGGATCGGAAACTACGAGATATTAGGGGAGCTGGGCGAGGGGGGGATGGGGATCGTATACAGGGCGAGGCAGGAAGGGCTTGACAGGATAGTGGCCTTGAAGGTTCTCCTCCCCCACCTCTCGAAGAGGGAGAAATTCGTCAAGAGGTTTTTGATGGAGGCGAGGAGCGCCGCGCGCCTCGATCACCCGAACATCGTTACGATCTACGATGTGGGTGAGGAGGGTGGAACCTACTATTTTTCGATGCAGTACGTCAAGGGGGAGGACCTCTCCTCCAGATTGAGTCGGGGTCCCCTGAAGCTCGAGGAGGCGGTCGAGATCATCTCTCAGGTGGCCGACGGCCTCTCCCACGCCCACGAAAAGGGCGTCATCCACAGAGACATCAAGCCGGCCAACGTGATTATTGACGAGGAGGGCACTGCCGTAATCACCGATTTCGGGATAGCCAAGGCCGCCTGGGAGGAGAAGCTCACGACCACGGGACAGTCTATCGGCACAATCGAATATATGAGCCCGGAGCAGTTCGAGGGGGGCGACCTTGACGCAAGGTGCGACGTCTATTCCCTCGGGGCGACCTTCTACAGGATGGCCACGGGACGCTCACCGTTTCCCGGGGAGACCACCCAGGAGGTGATGTACAGGAAATTTCGGGGGTCTTTTCAGAGACCCACCGTGGTTAACGACTCCCTTCCAGAATGGATCAACGGGATAATTGCCGGGGCGATGGCGGAAGATCCGGGCGACCGCTTCAATTCTGCGGCGGAGTTCAAGGACGCCCTCAAGTCCGCCGTTTCAGGAAAGCCGATGGTGATCGGCGGTGCGAAGAAGATCGACCTGGAGAGGATATTCAGGGACGAGGATACGAGGGTCGTAAAGGGCGTGGAGGAAATCGACAGGGGGGCGAAGACTGTGGCCGGCGTCGAAAAAGAGATCGGAGGGGCGAGCAGGGAGTTCAGGAGGAAGAGGATCAGGGTCCTTGTCGGCCTGTCCCTTATCGTGATTATCGCTGTTGTCGGCGCGGTTACCGTCCCGAAGCTGTTTAGGTTCATAAACAGTAAACTGTCCACGGCAAAGACGTCGCCGCCCCTTATGGAATCGACGTCCCCAAAGGGGGAAGCGCCCGTAGCAACTCCCCCGCCCGAACCGCCCGAGTCCTTGAGGGTGGCGCCGGTAATCGATCACGACGATGAGATCAAAAGGACGATCGGAACGGTCTTCGAGGCGTGGGAGGCTCTCGATGTAGATAAATATATGAGCGTGTGGTCCTATAGCGCCCGCCAGGAGCTCAAAAACGGCGTAGTACGAAATTACGAGGAATTGAAAAGGAACCGAATAATCACGTTTCAGAAATATACGAAGGTCGATGCCTCCTGGGAGATATTGAATATTTCCAGGAGGGAGAATAGGGCCATCGTCGATTGTCACTACCGGATGACCTTTGACAAGGCGAACGGGGAAAGCTTTACCGAGGACGAGAGGGAGAGGTACGTCCTCATACTCTCCTCCGATGGAAAGTGGCTCATAGCGGTGAACTATGACTACATGTAGAATTCTAAAGACATCTCGTATTTTGAGGAGATCGATGACGCTCCTCCTTTTTACCCTTCTGCTGTGTCCGGTCTCGAAGGGGGAGGTGGAGAAGATCATCTTCGTCATCGACGATGAAAAACGCCTCTACGTCTACGAGGAAGAGACCTTAAAATTCGATTTCCCCTGTGAGACGGGGCTGAACGGGATGGGAAAGACAAGGGAGGGGGACAAGAAGACCCCGGTGGGAAGATACAGGATAATCTGGATGGCGTCAAAGCGTGGCAACAACAAGAGGGAGGGCGCCCGGGAGATAATAGACGGAATCACGTGGTGTGAGGACAGCAAAATATACTACGGCCCGAAGGGCCCGGCGGACGAGAGGCTCTGGACGGACGCCTACGGCGGAGATGTTGCTGTGGTGATGGGGCTCGACTACCCTAACGAGGCGGATAAGGAGAGGGGGTACACCGGAGACTGCATCGAGATCCACGCCACGAAGAGGCTCAAGAACGGCAGGCTCACCCCATCCGCCGGCTGCATAAAAATGTTCTGCAAGGACGCCCTTTTTCTCTACAACTACGTCGATGTATATACGCCGGTGGTAATAGCGAGGACAAGGGGGGATCTGATCTCGGAATACCCGTTTCTGAGGGATTCTCGGAGGTGAGCTGACGGTGAGCTGGAAAGGGGAAAGGTGGATTTTTAATCATGGTATAATATAACGGAGGCAGGGTTTGGGAGAAGAAGTGGAAATGAAAGACCTGTTGAACGGAGTCGAAGACAGGAGGGGGTTCATTTGCCTCATCGGTCGGCTGGGATTGGCGGGGGGCGCTATCAAAATATTGGGGAGAGGTGTACTCCCCTTGGGGATTTCCACGGCCTTCGGCTCCGGCGGCGGCTTCGAGGCGGGCGTAAGCTACTTCGGAAACCGCGACCCAATGCACGTAAGGGGGGACATGGAGGATATTATCGATCACGGCTGCACCTTCGTGGTTCACACCTTCTCGGAGACCGATTACCATTTCTACACAAAAGCTATGATGGATATCGTGAAGATCTCCCACGACCTGGGGCTGACGGTCTACCTGGATCCCTGGGGTGTGGGCGGTGTCTTCGGCGGCGAGGCGTTCTCCCGGTTCGTTATGGAAAATCCGGTCGAGACCCAGAGGCTCGCCGACGGGACACATCTCCCCGCAGCCTGCCTCAGTAGAAAATCTTTTCGCGATTTTATGAAGAGGTGGCTGGACAGGGCCTCAGAGATCGGCGCCGACGTCGTATTCTGGGACGAACCGCACTTCTACATCCCCAGAAGCGTCTGGCGCAACAAACAGAAGCCGAACGAGTGGGCCTGCCGGTGCGATATCTGCTCCTCCCTATTTAAAGAGCGGTTCGGAAGGGAGATGCCGAAGGTGATGGACGAGGACGTGATAGCCTTTCGCGACGGCTCGATAGTCTCCTTCTTTAGGGAGATGACCGAATACGGCGCAAGGTTGAGAATGAAAAACGGACTCGTAATGCTCCCGGAGGAGAATTATCTTACAGGGGTCTCCTCCTGGGACAAGCTCGCCTCCATCGAGGAGGTGGATATCTTCGGGACAGACCCCTACTGGATAATCTTCAGGAAGGACCTCGATCCCTACGTGAGGGACGCGGCGAGGCGCGTTATGGAGATATCGAAGAAATACGGGAAGGAGCCGCAGATCTGGGTGCAGGCCTACAAGGTCCCGGCCGGAAGGGAGCCGGAGGTGGGCCGCGCCGTCGAGGTAATCGTCGAGGAGGGGATCGGAAACGTCGCCGCGTGGAGCTACAGGGGCGGGGCCCCCATGAACCTAAGGAGCGACAACCCGGACCTTGTCTGGAAGGTTCTCGGCGAGGCGTTCATGAAGGCGCGAAAGGGTCGGGGGGGATCGAGATAGATACGCGGTAGCGGGCGGCGGAGGGGGGCCTCTTTGATATTCAAAACGCTTGTTGAGAATAAGGATTTAATCATTGGGAGACGGGCGGGAGTAAATATCAGCGGGCGACGGGTGACGGCGGAGACATTTCCTCAAGTTTTTCTTTGAACTTATCTTCAAATAGTGATATTATATCTGAAAAAAGGAGTTTTTAAGATGAAAAAGTCGGTCTTAATATTAACTTTATTGATAATAACGTGCTTTTCCGCCTTCTCTTTTGCCGAGGAGCTGAAGGTCCAAAACGCTCTCTACGTAGATATCGCAATCATCGATTCCGACGGCAAGATCTACGACGCCAACAGGTGGACCCTCGGAACCTACAACATAAAGGGGACTGTCTACGACCAGTCTTTTAAACACATCGGATTTGTCGAGCAATCGGACGGCGTTATCGAGGTCAAAGACATCCACTACAAGCTCCTGGCGAGGGTCACGGATGGGGGAGAGTTGACGGATTCCGATGGGAATCTCATGGGTAAGATAACCGAGACGCAGATTACGGACAAGGACGGGAGGCTCCTCTTCAAGCTTTCCGGCCCCATGGTTAAAAAGGGGCTGTTGGTATATCTGTTTTTCTTTAACGATACTTTTGGGAGCGAATAAAATCGTAAATAAAAATCACGCAGAAGCAGACAGGTTTGCCTTCCCGGAGCGGGAGAAAACGCTGGCGGTCTTTATCGACTTTGAGAATCTCGCTCTCGGTTTTACCAAGGGGAAGGGCTCAAAGGGCGTCAAATTCGACATCAAAAAGGCGCTGGAGAGGCTTCTGGAGAAGGGGAAGATAATCGTAAAGAAAGCCTACGCCGACTGGGCGCGGTTCTCCGATTACAAACAGCCGTGTCACGAGGCCGCCGTGGAGCTCATCGAGATTCCGAAGAAGTTCATGACCGGGAAAAACTCCGCCGATATCAGGCTTGCAGTGGACGCCATCGACCTCTCCTATGCCAAGGAGCATATTGATACCTTTGTCATAATATCCGGGGATTCAGATTTCTCCCCCCTCGTCTCGAAGCTCAAGGAGAACGGCAAATACGTGATCGGGATGGGGATGAAGGATTCCACCTCCGAGCTACTCCTCAACAACTGCGACGAGTTCATCTTCTACGAAGACCTGGAGCGTCCCGAGTCAAAACCCCCAAAGATAGACCCGAACCTACCCAAGGAGAAGCGGGAGGCGTTCTCTTTTGTTGTGTCGGCCGTCACCGCCCTGATCAGGGAGAACAAGGAGGTTATCTACTCGTCGATGGTCAAAGACACAATAATCAGAAAGCGCCCCTCGTTCAACGAGTCATACCACGGCTACCGTTCCTTCTCGGAGCTTTTGGAGGACGCCCAGAAGAACGGGCTTATCAACATGAAGATAGATTCCAGAAGTGGGACTTATGTCGTAACCAGTTTCGGCTCCGACGGGTAGTGGGGAGTGGATCGATTATTGACGCCGGTTGGTTGGTCGAAAAGGCATAGGGGGGATTGGGTAGTGTAGGTCCCTGCCTGACATTAAGAAAATAGCAGTCATAGTTTGGCTCCCCGCCTAATGTCAATAGTAATTTAAAAACCTTGACAAAAATATGTAAGATTATATTATAAAAAGCCTTAATTTTATTTTACCATAAATACCCTCATCTCATACTCAGAAAGATCTGAGTTTTTTTGTTATCAATCAATTTTTAGAACTCATTGAATCCAATGTAAAGGAGATTTGTTTTGAAAATACCAAAAACTTTTAATATTGTGATTGTATTTTTCGTCTTAACTATAGTCTTTTTTACCCTTTCGGGCGAGGCGATTGCGGACAGCGTGGAAACCGATGATTCGAGCTACAATATCTATTTCAGGCCCGCCATCAGGTGGGGAACAAACGACCGTGTTCTCTACATCGTAGATTTTCTTATCCCCCTTTATCAGGGAGACAGGAGCATCCTCTTTGCCAATCCGAAGTTCACTCCCAACGACCGTGACGGCTGGGAGTTTAACGTTGGTCTCGGCTACCGGCACCTGCTCTGGGATGACAATCTGCTCCTAGGGCTTAACGCTTTTTACGATAAAAGGAGGTCGGACTGGGGCAACTATCACGAGCAGTGGGGGATAGGTGCCGAGATCATGGCCGATATCCCGCTTGAGAAGATGGATATTGGCTTGACCGGCCGCTTCAACTTCTACTACCCCACCTCCCACACAAAGATGGAATACGGGGAGGGGGGAGCCGGCGGCGGATATATACTGCAAGACCTCGGGATATATTCGGTGCTCGGTGGTGAGCTTTTAGTCGAGGAGCCTATGCGGGGCTTCGACTACGAGGTGGGGTTAAGGATCCCCTGTCTCTCCGATTACGTCGAGACCTGGGCCTACGCCGGCGGGTATAATTTTTTTGGAAAATATACGGAGCACGTGGACGGCTTCATGACAAGGCTCGAGGTTATCCCCACCGATTTTCTGAGGCTCAACTTCGAGTATAAATATGACAATGTAAACCAAGACGAGTTTTACGGCGAGGTGGCGGTGGAGGTGCCCTTTTCCATCGGGAACCTGGTAACGGGAAAGAATCCCTTTGAGGGTATAGGGAGGAGGCTTTCCGGGAGCAGGGAGCTATCGGCTCGTATGGTTGAACCGGTAAGGCGGGACGTCGATATAGTCGTCGTTGAGAAGTCGATAGAAACCGGCGGCGGTGGTGGAGGCGGAACCGGTGGTCTGATTGAGGAGGTGGTTTTTGTTTCCGAGACAGGCAGTGACACAACCGGCGACGGTTCCTTCGGGAATCCTTATAACTCGATAAACAGGGCGATGACCGATGGCCGTATTCTTGCGGGGACCTGTACCACGATCCACGTCATGAATGACGACCCCGGCGCCGGGACTGCCGGTGGTGGGCATGTTAATATTCCGAATCTCCTCATCTGGGGCTCGGGAGTAGATCACCCGAACTACCCATCAATCAGCAACCTCATGTCGGGATATCCTACTGTCTTGAGATTACTGGGGCAGCCAAGAGTAATCGACATCAGCGTTCCGAATACCACGGTTATGGGCCTTGACATAAGAAACACGGACCATCCCGCCATAATGTTAAGTAACGGCACCGGGACAGTAATCAGAGACAATAAAATCGACTTGATCAACAGTGGTTTTGGTATTGACTTTAGTGTGGCCGGCACAATAGGCACGGCCCTCAATCCGGCGCTGATAACCAATAACGAGATCAACATGAATGGCAACTCCAACTCATACGGAATAGACTTGACGGCGTCCGGGGATATCTTTGCCACCATAGCGGACAACAAAATAGACATCAATAATTCCAATGGTTGGATTTGTGGGATATCAGTCGATTCATCAGCGGGAAATATAAACAGTACAATATCGGGAAACGAGATTACAGTGGTAACGTGGTCGGGAATTAGCGCTTACGGAATTTATCTTAACTCGGCCGGGAGCATCCTGAACACAACAATCTCCGGAAACGATATGTCGGGAGGGATTGCAGCTGTCCCAGTTGCTGGAAGTAGTTGTGGTTTTTATCTTAGAAGTGGAACCGGACTCATTGGTACATCGGGTAACCCTGTCCGAATCAATAACAACATTGGAGGCAGTATTTATGGTCTCATGGCGAGATGGATGATCATTCTTGATTCGGGTTCCCCCGGAGGCGGAAACGCCGTTGACTGGTCAGGGAACACAGGCTTTGTACCTGTTGGCGGGCCATGGAACGGAAACCACGGGCCGTTGGGTGAATTAAGGCACAATTTTGTTATTCCCCCGGATTATGTGAATCCGTAGTAGAATACTGTAATATGTTTATAAGGGGGGGCAAAATTAATTGCCCCCCCTTTTTATTAGACAATGGATAGACAAGGGGCTTAAGCCCCTTGTCCGGAGGCCCATTGTCCAGAAGCCCGTGTAATACATTAACGCCGCAGATCACAAAATCCCGCTGTTGGGAAGAATATCAAGGGGTGGCAATTTGCCCCCCAATTTTTATTGTTGGACGGGTTTTCAACCAGGTGGACGACCAACCTCAATCGCAAAATCACCTAAATGGTTTCCCCATTGCCCGGTAGAGTTTTCAGCTCATAAAAAAGCCATATCCTATTTGTTATCAATTCATCCCTGCCACACAAAACAAAAATTTATTATAATCCTTGACATATATATAATATTAACGTATTTTTTGATAATTGTATGAGTGTTTTTGTAGTCATTTAAATTTTTAGACGATAAATAAGGAAAATATTATGAAGAAGAAACATTTTTTTGGCATCCTTGTTTCGATTATAGTATTAAGCCTGATTTCATTATCGTATGCGAAAGATGACATTGAAAAAGCCTCCACGCTGATCAGCCGGGCGCTGAAGTCGGCAAACGAAGGTGATTATGAGAAAATGGTGGAGCTGTGTACGGAGGCCATCGAGATCGCGCCGAACTATTCGCTCGGATATTTAACGAGGGCCACCGCCTATTCCGCATTGGGCCGTCATGAAAAGGCCCGAGCGGATTACCTGAAGACGGCAGAGCTTGCTGAAATCGAGGCAAACAAAGCAACCGATTTGGCCGGGAGAGACAAAAAGGGAGATACCGCGCATGGCGTTAACGTGGGCGGTAGAGTCTGGGCAAATCGTAAAATTTCCGATGCCGCGGATGACATTGCCTACAGCATTTACTTCCGGCCCGGCGTCCGCTTCGGGACCGATTCGAGGACGCTGTACATCATGGATCTTCTGGTACCCCTCTACCGGGACGAGAAGAACATCCTCTTCGGTAACATCAAATACACCCCCAACGACCGGAGCGGGTGGGAGATAAATGCCGGGATGGGCTACCGCCGTCTTCTCTGGGACGAGAAGCTGATACTTGGGGCCAACGCCTACTACGACAGGAGAAAGACCGATTGGGGCACCGACCACGAGCAGTGGGGTGTGGGGCTGGAGGCGATGGCGGATATCCCTCTTGAATCTTTCGCCTTTGATCTTGGCTTGACAGCCCGACTCAACTACTACCATCCGCTGTCAGACACTAAGATAGACGGGCTGGGGACACCTTACGCCAAATACACGCTGTCCGACAGCGGGATAATCTTCGAGAGCGGCCGGGTGGAGGAGCCGATGCGCGGCTTCGACTACGAGCTTGGAATGAGGATCCCCTACCTCTCCGACTACATAGAGACCTGGGCATACGCCGGAGGCTACCACTATCACGGCAGGCTGATGGATGACGTAAACGGTTTTATGGCAAGGCTCGAGGTTATTCCAACGGACTTCATGAGGTTGAACTACGAGTTTCACCACGACAACTACAGCAAAGATCAACATTACGGCGAGGTCACCTTCGAGGTCCCCTTCTCGATAGGGAACCTGGTTACCGGCAAGAACCCGTTTGAGGGGATTGGCGATGTTTTTACCGGGAGCCGGGAGCTATCGGAGAGGATGGTGGAGCCTGTGAGGAGGGACGTTGACGTCAAGGTGATCGTCGATGAGGAGAACGAGAACGTGCCGGGAGCGGGCGACCAAATTGAAGATATCGTCTTTGTAAGCGAGACGGGAAGCGACGCGCCCGGAAACGGAACAAAAGACAATCCCTACGCCACGGTATCCTACGCCCTTGCCAACGATCCAAGGATTATTGCGGGATCTTGCACCACGATCCACGTGATGAACAGCTCGACGACAGCCGTGATTGACGAGGCGGCGGCTCCGGGATCGCTGACCCTCTCCATAGCGAACTTTCTCCTCTGGGGCTCCGGGGCGAACCATCCTAAGTACGCAAACATCCTCAACATGCCCTATAAAGGCCACCCCACAATAAACGACACCTTGGAGCTGAATGCCGCGAACCCGGAAGTTACCGGCCTCGGCTTTGACGTTACCGGGAGCGATTACTGTATCGATATCCTTGCCGGAGCGGGGGGCTCCGGGATAAAGATAACTAACAATCTATTCGAGATGTCCCGGGCCGGAGACGCCCACGGAATTCATTCAAATATCGCGGGATCGTTGGGTACGGAGCAGAATCCGATAATCATTGCCAACAACTCCTTCAATATAAGATCTACAGTATCAACAGCGTACGGGATTGACCTCAGGAACGTTGGAGCCGGAAACGACATCTTCGCCAAAATCACCAACAACGACATGTCATGGGGGATATGGGGAAATGACTATGCCTACGGCATTTACCTTTATTCGGGCAGCGCCGGCATAGGTACGGAGATAAGTCCCGTCACCGTCTCGGGAAACCGTATGGCTGTTACGGGCAGAAACAGCAACGCGTACGGGATTCGCCTCAATTCCGAAAACGACCTTTTCGCCGTAATCACCAATAACGACATGTCAGGGGGGATATGGGGAGATGACTATGCCTACGGCATTTACCTTTCCTCGTTCAGCGGCGGCATAGGCACGGAGACAAGTCCCCTGATAATTTCGGGAAACCCAATGGCCGTAACGAGTAGTAATGGTAACGCGAACGGGATGGATTTCGGGGCCATGAACGACATCTTCGCCGACATCACCAATAACGACATGTCAAAAGGGATATGGGGAGACTATGCCTATGGCATTAGTCTTTCATCGATTAACGGCGGGATAGGATCGCAAAGGAGACCCGCAATTGTCTCCGGAAACCGTATGATTGTAGGGTCTGACCTTATTAGTGCGTCCGGTATATCCCTCTATGCCGACGACGACATCTTTGCCGCCGTCACCAATAACGACATGTCGGGCGGAAT
>CAZIWT010000058.1:0-20807 GCA_964542895.1 uncultured Thermodesulfobacteriota bacterium | reverse complement strand
AAAAACGTATCGGCGCTCGTGGTTATCGATTTTATTGGGGGTCCAGGCAGAGGTTACGCAAAGTGGTTTCAGGTACAGGGTCCCAATGAAGTCCAATTTGAATTCCCATTCAATACCGTCGATTTTTGGGTGAATATCAAGGACCCCCATGGAAATACGGTAGACTATGATCTTAATAAAGGCAGAATTATTAATCTCAATCATCATGGTATGTATACCCTTACGGTCTACGCCAAAACGGCGGGTATGGGACTATTCTATGCCGGCTTCAGGACGGCCGATACGGGATGGAGAGAGGAGCGCGGCGAAAATCGAACTGCGATGTGTTATACGCCGGGCGCCAACGTAAGGACCAACAACGGCTACGCGTACGGCTATTTTGCCAAGCCCGGTGATTCATGTAAATGGATGATTGTCGACAAATCGGGGCAGGTACAGATCTTTTTCGGATGGCCGAAGAACTCGCCCGTCAGCGCGGCCGATTTTCATGTGAAAATCGAATCCGAGAAGGGATATTCCACGGGCCTGATAAGTCCCGGTTCCCCCGGCGGCACGAATATCCAGACTCTCGGGGATTGGTCTTTAGACGGAGGTGAAATTCCCTCGATCTTAAAGGGCGGCGGGGTATTCTACGTCACGATATATTCCGCCGGCGGAAGGGGGGATTGGGCCTGCATGTTTTATCCTCCAGGCAAAAGACCGGTTGGGGAGAAGCCGCCCGCCGAAGGCCATCATCATTCAGGCAACAGTATTGTCGGCACGTGGGTATACGGTTCTCCCGATTCTTCGCCATATTTAACCTTGGTTTACTATGAAGACGGGACATGGAAGTCAAGACAGAAATTCAAACAACTGGAAAAGGATGTATATTTCGATCACAGCGGCACATACAGAATCGTGGGAAATAAGATAATACAAAAAACATTGCTTATTGGTTATATTCAAGGGGGCAAATACGTAACAAATGAACCGAATACTACTACGGAATCAACTTTCAAGATCGAAGGCAACAAGCTTACTTTTACCACCAATGGGAAAACTATGACTTATACAAGGCAATAAAGGACCTGAAAAAAGGAGAATCTGATAAGAAAAGGGGCCGGGAATTTTCCGGCCCTTTTATTTTAAATAGCCCGATTTGTGGTTATAAAAAACATGTTCAGCGGAGACCAAGTCCTTTCGACATTGATATTGACATATTTATAAATTCGGGGGTAGAATAACAGAAAGTCTAATTTTTAGATAAAGTTGAAACCGATGACGGAAAAAGAAGACGACAAGAAAATCTCGCGGCGAATGCTCCTCCTCTCGGGGATTCTGGCGTCGCTGGGCGGCGTCTGGACGTACAAGAACTGGGAGAGGATACGCTCGGCCGTAAAGGCTCCCTACGTCAAATATTTCGACAAGAGGCCCAATATCATCATGGTCCTCTTGGATACGCTGAGGGCGGATCATCTTGGGTGTTACGGCTACAGGAGGGGCATCTCGCCGAACATAGACGCCTTCGCGAAAGACGGGGTGCAGTACTGGAACACGATGGCCCAGTCGAACTGGACTTTACCCTCCATCTCCTCTCTGTTCACGTCGCTGTTTCCGCACCAGCACTCCGCGGGTCTCCCGATCAAGAACGAGATCATGCGCACACCCCTCAACGAAAAATTCACCACGCTGGCGGAGGTTTTGTCCGATAACGGCTACCATACGATGGCCGTTACGGGGGGGGCGTACGTCTCGTTCAACGCGGGTATGAACAAGGGATTCAAGGAGTTTTACGAAATAAACGCCAAGCACGACTACAAAAAGGGAGTCTTTGGAAACGACCTGCCCCTCCAGCTAAACAAGGCCACCGAGCTGATCCTCGATCGTTACAGGTCCGACAGGTTCTTTCTGTTCCTCCACTCCTACGAGTGCCACAACCCCCTGATCCCCCCGAAGAACATCGTCGACTACCTCGACCCGAATTACGAAGGCCCCCGCATAACGGGAAACATCTTCAGGGACATGGCGGCGGTGGGCAAGAAAAATCCCGATCCCAAGGGCCTTGAGAGGATTAGGACGTTCTACGATGCGGAGATATTCTTCTCCGACCGCCTCATGGGCCTCTTTTTCAAGATGCTGAAAAAGATAGGGATCTACGACGACACCCTGATAATCTTCGTCAGCGATCACGGCGTGGAGTACTACGAGCATAAAGGCTGGAGGCACGGGCTGTTGAACCTCTACGAGGAGCTAGTGAGGGTGCCCGTAATCATCAAGCATCCGAAGGGTGCAAAAAAGGGGATAAACTACGACAGGCTCGCCCGGCTGATAGATATCATGCCCACAATCCTGATAGACTACCTGGGCTTCGGCGACGGCGACATCGAGATGGAGGGGATCCCCCTCTCGAGACCGCTTTCCGACCCCCGATCCATAAGCGAGGCTATGATGTCCGACACCGGGATGCGCCTTTTCGCCATGCGCGACGGGGATAGAAAATTTATCATCGATAATAAAAGAGATAATGCCGAGCTCTTCAACCTGACGGACGATCCGGCCGAGCTTTCCAATATCTTTAAGAAGTTCAAAGGCGAATCGGAAGAGGTGGCCCTCTATTCCCGGAAGGCCGAGGAGCTCTTCCTCGAAAACCTGAAGGAATCGCGGAGCAAGGGGGACATCAAGATCGACAAGAAGAGCCTCGACTTCCTTAGGGACCTGGGATACGTCGAGTAACATATTTGTATTTTGCAGGTAAATATCCCGTGCAAATATCATCCCACCAAATGTTTTTTGGCCAAATGTATCAACGGCGTTTTAAATTGACTTTCTAAATTGAATATATAAAGAAAATTCACCCCCACATTTTTCCCGGAAATAGCGGTTTTTAAAAAGCCCTTGTCCCTTAATTTATGAGAAGAATTCCTATCCGATAAAGACATTCGGGGGAATTGGAAGATTTTATATGCAAATCTTGGCCTGATTCAGGTTAGAATCCCTTCACTCTTCATAGGGCTCCAGGTGAACGACGACATCGGCCACTTCGGGCCCTTTTTCAAGAAGCGCGCTCTTGACCGCTCCTGAGATATCGTGGCCGTCTTTCACGGTCATCTCCTTATCCACCTCTATGTGGAGATCGACAGCGAGGCTGAGACCGCTTATATACCGCGTCCTTATCTTGTGGACCGACTTCACGCCCCTTGTTTTGAGCGCAATAGTGCGAATCTTTTCAACGTCAGCCTCCGGCGCTCCCCTGTCCATAAGCGTGTCGAAGGCGGGACGGACGATCTTGAACGCCGCGTAATAGATGAAGATCGATACCACGACGGCGCCCAGTTGATCGAGAAACGCCCATCCGGGGCTTATCGCCGCGCCGGCGACGGCCAGGGCCGCAGGAATCGAGCTCAGCGCGTCGGAGCGGTGGTGCCAGGCGTTCGCCACGAGGGGAGCCGACTTGATCCTGTTGCCGACGTTGACGGTCCATCGATACATGAGCTCCTTGGAGACGATTGAGGCAAACGCCGCCCAGAATGCGATCCACCCCGGGGACGATTCGTGCTGCCCGAAAAATGTAGTGACGGCGTTAAACAGTATTCCCGTCGCGACTACCCCTAAGGCTATCCCGATACCCAACGTGATGACCACCTCCAAGCGGCGGTGTCCGTGGGGATGGCCGGCGTCGGCCGGCCTGCTCCAGTATCTCACGCCGACTAAGATCGTCACGTCAGTCACTATATCCGAGAGGCTGTGAACCGCGTCCGCCACGACCGCCTGGCTCCCCCCTATGGTTCCGAGAACGAACTTCAACACGGAGAGCACGATATTTACCGCCATCCCCCCGATCGTGACGTTCTGAATCATTTTACGATCTTTAAACTCGGGCCTTTCCGTATCTCTTCTGATATTTTTGTCTTTCAACGTCCGCCTTACAACCTTAAAAATATTCAAGAGGGAATAAAAACTTCAGACAAATGTTTTATGCTATGATACTATATCATCTTCTATTGTCAAAGGGATTCGAGTTTACCGGTTGACGACGTTGCCTAAAATCAATAAGATGAGTTATCATTTATTGGAGGCTTTTATAACATCCTATAATTATTATAGTAGTAGGAGGAGACTATGCGGGATTTTTACGATCTGATTGTAGTCGGTGCCGGAAGCGGCGGCTGTGCCACCGCGAAAACAGCTTCCGAGAGGGGCTTGAGTGTGCTTCTGATCGACAAGCGAAAGAGAGAAGAGATAGGCGACAAGCTGACGTTCGATACGATCCCCGCCTACGTTTTCAGGGAGCTCGATATACCCTACCCCGAGGGGAAGGAGCTCGACATAAAGATGGAAAAGCTTAAGGTCTTCTCCCCGAACAGGGAGCACAACTTTGAGGCCCCCCTCGACGCATACCTCGCCCACAGACGACTTTTGGGGCAGAGACTTCTGAAATACGCCCTCGATGCAGGGGCCGAGCTACTCCCCGAGGCGGATGTGATAAGTCCCATCGTTGAAGACAACTTTCTGGTCGGCGTCAGGTGCAGGCTGGCGGACGGGTCGGAAAAGGAGCTTTGCTCCAAAGTGACATGCGACGCCAGCGGCATCAGGGCAGTGGTGAGGGACGCCCTCCCGAAGGAGGTATACAAAGGCGAGGATATCCGCCCCGAGGACACCGTTAAGTGCTACCGCGAGGTCAGGGACCTTATCGGTGAGTGCGACTACACGCCCCCCTCCGACTATCCCGGCTGGTACTGCATCCTCCAGAACAGGGGCTATTTCTGGATAGTCCCGGAAGGAGACGGGGAGACGAACGTGGGGTGCGGCCTGCCCCTGTTTTCCGACAACCCGGATCCCAAGGACGTGACGCTCGATTTTATCGAAGAACATCCCCAGATATTCGGGGAGGAGATCTACGGCAAGGGAACCGGCCCGACCCCCTTTATCCCGATGAGGGCGGACCAGCCGGAGCTCGTCGCCAACGGGCTGGTCCTCGTGGGGGAGGCCGGGTGGCAGGTCGCCACGAACTCCGGCTTCGGGGTCCCCGGCTCTATCGTCGCGGGAAAGCTGGCGGCGGGCGTGGTAGCAGAAGCTATTGAAACGGGCGACGCGGGCAAAGAAAAGCTCTGGGAGTACAACGTCCTCTGGAAGAGGGGACAGGGCGCCGTAAGGGCGTTCACGGACGGGATTCGCCTGCTTGTCCAGTATATGGATCATAACGAGCTGAACGATCTCGTCAGGCTGAAACTGCTGGGCCCAAAGGAGTTCAGCTATCTCTGGAGGGACGAGACCTTCAGGTACAACATATTCGAGATGGCCGCCAAGTTCTTTAAAAGCGTCGGCAACATCCCCCTCCTTCTGAAGGTCTTTCGCGCCTACAGGACCTGTGTGAAGATCGAGAAGATATACAAAAAATTTCCCGATGACGTGAGCGGCTTTGCTGGTTGGAAGGAGAGGAGGGATGGCGCGTACGAGAAGCTTTTTAAGATAGTCAAGAAATAGAAAAATGGGCCTTAAGGAGGAGATAAAGGAGAGGGCGCTGACGGCCGGATTTGACCTCGTCGGGGTGTCCGATATAGAGGGGGTGGAGAGGCTCGGCCCCATGCCGGAGAGGCGCCTGAGATCTCCGATAGAGGTCTTGCCCGGGGCTAGATCCCTTTTGATATTAGGAATCGCCGTTAAGGACGAGGCGATGAACCTGTCCGTCTCCGGCGCATCCGCCGGCGGAATCTTCGAGGCGACTCTCTACTACAACTTCTATTACGAGATCACCGAGACCCGGGCCTGGAGGCTCTTAAGATGGCTTTCCGAAAAGAGTGGGGTAAGGGGAATCCCCACCCACTCGATACACATAAAGCCTGCGGCAGTGCTAGCGGGTCTCGGCTTTATCGGGCACAACACCCAGGTGATAACGGAGAAGTACGGCCCGAGGGTCAGATTTGTGGCGCTCCTCCTCGACGAGGAGATCGAGCCTGACGAGCCGTTTACAAGAGACCTCTGCGGCGAACAGCCCCTCTGCAGTGAGGGATCGCTTTGTGTGGGGGCCTGCCCCTACAGGGCCATAATCCCGGGCCCTTCAAGGGGAGTGCCCCTTGGCGAAAAGGTGAATATCGACAGGTGCGTCGTCTCCCACGTATCCGATATAGAGATCGACAAGAAATGGGAGAGGTTCATCCGCAGGGTCAGCGACAGGGGTTTTCTCGAGTGCACCCTCTGCAATCTGGCGTGTCCCTACGGGGCCGAGTAGACGGTCACAAATTAGATGGGGTTTATAAGAAATGGGTTTTCTTGTTACAGACAGGGCTCCTTAGGAAATAAGCCTGTTTACTATATCCAACCTCAAATTGTCCTATAGTCTCTTGCCGCGGTCGTTTGCGAGTCCTGCCGAAAGAATCGGGAGTGCGGGGTTCTACTTTGTCGAATCACCACCCCTTATTATCACCACGTGCGTAATCCTCTCGATCAGAGACCCCCTCTTTCCCCCCTTCCCAAGGGAGAGCTCCGAGATCACAACCCCCCCGATATTTTTGAGCCGTGGTCGTCCCAGGGGGCCGCGGTCTCGGTATCCCCAGGTGTCGTGAATGACGTAATGTTTACCTTCGATCTCACCGAGGTAGATCATCACGTGTCCGGGCAGCCGGAGGATAGTTATCCCGGGAGGGGCGCCTTCGAGCACCCTGTATTTTTCCGCAACGGGAGTACCTTCTTCAAAGGCCCCGAGGACAACGCCTATCTTCGACTGGGACGTGGAGTTTCTGGGGAGTACGAATCCATAAACGCCGAAGACGTCCCGAACGTACGATGAGCAGTCCCAGAACCCCCACATCCCCCCCCATCCGTAGGACATGCCGAGCATCGTAAATGCGGTGTCGATGACGCCCTTTTGGGTATAGGGGGGATACCCGGTGGTCACCGGGGACTCGGCGCTCAAGTATCCCCGCCTGAAGGCGAGGTAGCCGTCAAAGCCCCTCGATGGAACCGACACCTCGTATATGCCCCCCCTTTTCCTTATGAGGGGCACCCTTGTCCCTAGGCGGAGGCGCCCCACGTAGCCCTTAAGCTTCCGGTCGGAGTAGAGCTCCGCCCAGGGCCCGGCCACGACCAAAAAGTCTTTTTTGTCAATATATCTCAGGATCTCCTCCCGACCCTCGGTAACGGCGATGTCCTGGGTTCGGACCCACCCGGATACGTAAGGGGTTATTACAAACGACCACCTTCCGTCTCCCGTTTTACCGTAAACGGCAAGGGGAGTCCCGAAAGAGAGTAGGCTCATCTGGAAGTAGTCGAACTCGTAATCGTCCTTCGCCTCCATGGCGATCTCCCCCGTGGGAAGGACCCTTATGTCGGTCTCCCGAACCGTCATTCCCCATCTCAAATCCACACTCTCCGGAAGGGCGTCGAGGTTCATGGCGGCCTCAATCTCTGCGAAAAAGTCCCCGGTTATCGGGTAGTTGTCGTGCCCGAAGAAGGGGCGGGACCTCGCCCAGTCCAACAGCTCGATCGCCTTGTCTCTCACCTCCTTGCCCTTGATCTCGGCCGGAAGCGAGGGAAGGTCGTTCAGGTAGACTTCGGCCTTTACCGTCTCACTGTTGAAAGCCGAGATCTCACCCTCGGTCACTATCACCGTCGATGGATCGGTAAGCCTTTTTGCCCAGAACTCCGGCGACTCCATCTCTCTTGTGACGGAGGGGAGGGGCACCGGGGCGAGGCTCCGGATCTCCAAAGTAATCGCGGCACAGCCGGAGGAGAGGGCGAATGCGGCCAGAACGGCGAAAAACAGGGAGTGTCGGGCGATCTTTTTCATACTGTCCTCATAACTAATTAGGATTAAAAGGGAAAGGATATCCCCACAAAAACGATATTGGTCGATAGTATCACCTGTGACAATGTGTGTAAAGCCTGCAATTGTAATTGACACGAGGTACAACCGTGTCCAATCAATATTTGTCTTGACAACCAATCCTTTCGACTATAGATTGATTTTATACCCGAATCTTAAACAATCTGAATTTATTTACAGTTCCTCTTATAACAACCGCTCTTCAATCGAGATCACCTCTTAAAGATTTGGGAAATAAAAAAACTAACCACGAACAAATTGTAGGAGGAAAAAATGAGAGCCATTTATACATTGGTAACGGGGACTCTCCTTATACTGGCCCTTTCGATTCCGGCGGTCACCCAGGAGGCCGCAACCCCGGAGGAGGTGATCGCAAAGGTCAAGGAGGCGGCTGAATATATCTCCGAAAATGGTGATTCAGTGCTCCCCGAATTCAACGACCCGAAGGGCCCGTGGGTCTGGAAGGATACGTATATCTTTGTGATGGACTGCGACAACGACGTCTACGTCGGCCATCCGATGAAGGAGGTCTTGGGAAAAAAGATCAGCGAAATTGTGGACAAAGCCGGATCCCATGTGGGGGTCGAGGAGTGCAAGGCATCGACAAATCCGAACGGCGGGTGGGTCGAGATATTGTGGCCGAAGCTCGGCACAACGGAGCCGGTCCGCAAGATATGTTACGTCTTGAGGCTCCCGGGACAAAAATACACGGTGGGCTCCGGGATATACGAGCCTGAGATGAGCCTCGATGAGCTTAACAAGAAACTGAAATAGCCACATCAGCGTTGTTTAGTAAAGCATTCTCCTCGTTCTTTGCTCATATTATAAAAAGGGCAGAAAAATTGGAGAGATAAACCACTTAACCATCTATTGGAGGAAAAGATGAAAAGAGGCAAAATCCTTACAGCTTTTATTTTGGCGTTTACGCTGCTCATCGCGGTCTCTGCAACGGCCCAGGAAAAGGCGACCCCGGAGGAGGTCTTCGCCAAGGTCAAGGAGGCGGCCGCGTACCTCGCCGAGAAGGGGGACGCCGCGCTCGCCGAATTCAACGACCCGAAGGGACCGTGGGTGTGGAAGGATACCTACATCTTCGTCTACGACTGCGACGTGGGAATCTGCGTGGGAAATCCTAACAATACGAATATTGTAGGCACAAAGATAGAAGAGATCGTTGACATCAACGGAAATCCGGTCGGCATTCCACTGTGTGAATTGTCAAAAAAGCCGAACGGCGGGTGGATGGAGTATATGTGGAAGGTCATGGGGTCTGATGAACATAAAAAGAAGATCTCCTTTATTTACAAGGCCCCGGGCGCCAAATACACCGTCGGCGCCGGGATATACGGGCCCGAGGGGGTTACCCTGGAGGAGCTGAACAAGGGGCTTGAGTAATAAACCTCGGCTTATAAGATATGTCATTGATAGAGGTACAGTACTTCTTGGGAAAATAGAGTAGAATAAAAGATGAGCAATATCACGGCCTCCGGAGGAATGCGGGGGCCGTTTTTTAAGTAAGCTGTTAAAGACTCTTCCCCCCACCGCAAATCCCCGATATCTGTAATTTCTGATATTATTCCCTTTTCCCCAACATGCAATCTCAACAATCCAATCGAACGGGAGCAAAGACTTCAGAGTCTAAATAGTGATTTGCGAACAGGACAGTCTAGAAAATCACCCGCCGATGAACCTGTCGTGACATATCTTTACGGCAATGTTGAGCTTCTCCCTGTCGACCATGGCGCTGATTCGAAATCGCGACGTGTGGATATCGTGGATTGCGATCCCCGCATCCTCCAGGCTCGATATAACGCCCATCAGGTTCTTAGCGTCGTTAGTGATCCCCTCCCCGATGAGGGAGAGCGCCCCCAGCTCCTCGAAGAAGAGGAGTCGCCCGTGAAAGTCTTTCATGAGACGCGACTTCATCCCGTCGTAGCCGTGAAGATTTTCGAGGGGCAGGACGCAGGAGAAGCTGTACCGGTCGTAGCCGTAGGTGTTGAGGTTGAACTGCTTATACTCTACACCGTTGTTGTCCAAAAAGTCGAGAATTTCCTTGATGGTACTTAAAGAAATAAGCTCGGCGGCGGTGACGTAAACGACCTCCCTCTCGGAGACGACCCCCCTTACCACCCCCGTCCTCGAATCGTTAAAAAAGTCCCCCACAACCGTTCCGGTCTTTCCCGCCTTTCCCGTAAACGTGGAGACGGAGTGTACCTTTATTCCCGCCCTCTTGGCGTACTCTACGGCGGCGGAGTTTAAGACCTTCGCACCGGCCTCCGCCATCTCCTGCATCTCCTCGTAGGAGAGGGAGTCGATCTTCTCTGCGTCCGATACGACCCTCGGATCGGCGGTCAACACACCGTCCACGTCGGAGCAGATCTCGAGGTAGTCTGCCTCGACGGAGGCGGCAAGAGCTACGGCCGAGGTGTCGGAGCCGCCGCGGCCCAGGGTGGTCACCTCGCCTGTGGTGCTCACCCCCTGATAACCCGCAACGATGACGATGAGGCCTGACTCCAACGCCTCCAGTATCCGCCTCGGCTTCACCTCTATTATCCTGGCGTTGGAGTGGTTCGTGTCCGTGATTATCCCGCTCTGGGAGCCGGTAAACGATTTCGCGGGGTGCCCCATCTCGTTTAACGCCATGGAGAGGAGCGTCATGGAAATTCGCTCCCCGGCGGTAAGCAGCATGTCGAGCTCCCGGGCGGTGGGCTCGGAGACGACCTCTCTCGCCAGCTGAAGCAACCTGTCGGTCGTGTCCCCCATGGCGCTCACCACCACGACCACCCGGTTTCCCTCCTCCTTGGTGGAGATTATTCTCTTTGCCACCCCCTTCATCTTTTCCGGGTCGGAGACGGACGACCCGCCGTATTTCTGAACCACGGTGGGTTTTTTCAGTGTGTATTTTTTTGTCATGTCAAAAATTACCGGTCACATGCGGTCTGTTCACTTTAAGAGACCTTAATCGCTTCTATCCCGCCATCCCCCCGCCGATCTGCTTGCCCCCCAGAATGTGCATATGGAGATGGAGGATTATCTGGCTCCCCTCCTTTCCGTTGTTGATAACCAGCCGAAAGCCCCGCCTGTCGATCCCCTTGATCTTCGCAACCTCAAGGGCGGCCCGGTGCATCTCCGTGAGGATGGAGAGCTTTCCCGCCTCCGATAATTCGCTTAAGTCCTGATAGTGCTCCTTGGGCACGATCAAGACGTGAACCGGGGCCTGAGGATTGATGTCTTCAAAGCAGAAGACGTGGTCATTTTGATAGACGACCTCGGTCTCCGTCTTTCCGCTGATCAGATTACAAAAGAGACATCCCGCCATGTCAATTACCTCCCTGTTCGGATTCTTTGGATATTTTTGGATCTGTCACGATTTTAAACTCATCCTCTCTTTAAACGGAGTTATTATATACGCTTTCGGTCCCTATTTCAACCATCTTGACGGCGAGAGGAAGAGGGGTACACCGATTTACCTCCAAAAGAATCATTCATACAACAATATTGACAATAAAGATAAATAGAGACCTACTGAATCTTTTTTCGATGTCGAGCGCCGGTCCGATCGTTAAAAAAAATTCCCATTTCCGATGAAATATGATATAATTCCTACGAATTTATTATGGATTTAAACCCGTGAACGGCGACATGCTTCTCTACATCGGCGCATTTATCATCACTCTCTGGGGCGTCGCCCATATCGTCATGACCAAAAAGATTGTCGATGACTTCGGGCTGAAGTAGATGGACAAAAGGAGGGTCTTGACTATGGAGTGGGTGGCGGAGGGGCTTACGCTCTGCTTTCTCGGGATATTGGTCGTTGTCGTGACCGTATGGGGCGGCTCTGAATGTTTTATCTCCGTTGTCGTTTACAGGTCCTGTGCCGTTATGCTCGTGATAATGGCGATCTTGAGCCTTTTACCGGCGCTAAAGCTCCCGCCCTGCCCTACAAGATATGTCCTCCCCTGTTTATGACCGTCGCCGCGCTCTATTTTCTCTTAAAGCCTGTTTTAAAAGATAGTCCTGTTTGCATGGAGGGGAAAAAAGGCGATCATCGGTTGCATTATGCAATATGGTCGTCTTATTTTAAAAACAGTTGCCGTCGTCAAGGGGAAGGCTCGTTTTATATGTGTTGCAGATAAGATGTTTTGGCGGCCGAATATTAACTTTCGATAAGCTCATTATTCATGTTTTAGTGCTATTTTCTAATTCAAAACTGTAAAATTGTTTATGGAGGTAAACTATGTCTGTTCAAAAGAGGGTAGTCTGGGACGCCGATCATGGATTCATAAACCTGATTGCAAACGGAACCGAGGAGAGGCTCTTTCTTATAAGAGAGGGATTCATCAGGGCCTTCGCCGACGAGATCGTCAAGGTGTCCGGCCAGAAGATGCTCACCATGATAGTAAGGAGTCTCTTGAAGAAACTTGGGGCTGAAGTGGAAGAGGGGCCGAGCTGGGAATCTTTCGAGCATTTCACCGACGATGCCATCCTGACCGTCTCGAAAGAAGAAAGCGATATCCCCGAGATATTTACATGGGACATGAAGACGAGAAATCTTCAGCTCAAGGGGGGCGGCGTGTACGACATCTGGACGGTGAAGTCGATCCAGGCGTTCAAAGAGGTCATGGCCGATATTTTGACCGAGAGGGGGGCGAACGCCATCCTGCACGACGTGGCTAAGGCGGGAGGAAAGGCGGTAAGCGACGGTATCATGAAGTCCTGGGGATGGAACGACGTGAAATCCGCCCTCGACAGCCTCGACGGCGTCAACAAGTTCATATATCCGAATGCGGGATGGGGCAAATCGAGGGCCCTTGCGGAGATAGGAGACGACGGCTTCTCCATCGGTATCTTCAAATATTGGGACTTGTATGAATCGTACGGGATAAGATCAAAAGCCCCGTCGTGTACCATCTCACGAAGCTTTATCGAGGGGATCGGGGACGGTACCGGAAAGGCTATCTCGAACCAGGCGGCCGAGGCGAGGGAGGTCAAATGTATCGCCAAGGGGGACGAGTACTGCGCCTTCGTCGTCAAGTTCAAGCCGGACAAGTCGGCACCCCTCGACTGGGTGGAGCTCGAGGGAGACTGGAGGGCCCTGGACGCGGTTGAGCTGCCGCCCGAATGATGCGCGTCTTCAAACCGGGCAAGTCAGCGTGATTGCGGTTAAAGTAACAGTTAAATTATCGATTGACAAGGAAGCCTCAGGAGGGGATAATCGAGGGGATTAGTATTTATCGAGCCGAGAGAGCTTGAATACGGTGGATATTTATTTTTAATAAATTTAGGGGAGATTTAGTATGAAGTTTAGAATAACCGCCATCTTGACGATTTTTCTAATAGCTGCCGCATCTTCCGCATCCGCCTTGGAGTCCAAGACTTTCAGGGGTAAATCCTATACCCTCGGCAAGGACGAGACCGTCTCCGGGGATCTCTTCATCGAGGCCTGGGATGTCAACATCGACGGCAGGATCGACGGCAACGTCTACATCCACGCGGGAGAAATCAAATTCAACGGCGAAGTTTCGGGAAGCGCCCTGATCCGCGGATTTCAAGTGGAGGTGGGGGGAGTCGTCGAAAGGAACGCCTTTGTAAACGGATTCGAAGTCGACATCCCCGGAACGGTAAACGGAGACCTCCACGTCGGTGCCTTGGAGGTTGACCTTTCCGGAAATTATATGTCCAAAACCAACGCCGAGGCATTTGAAATCGTCGCCTCCGGGGAGTTTGTCGGCGAATCGAGCATCAAGGCGAGTGAATTAACCATAGCGAACGGGGCGGTCTTTTCGGGAGACCTCACCTACAGCGCGAATACGCTGACACGATCTCCCGAGGCAACAATCTCGGGGGCCGTAAACGAGATCGTGGCCGAAGAAAAGGAGGAATGCGACTCCAGAATGGGATTTTTCGCCGTCCTCTGGATTATTTTTCTTATAGGGTTTATCATCGTGGGCCTGGTTCTGAACAAGCTCTTTCCTAACTTCGTCTCCGGGGTGACGGAGAGGGTGTTCCCCCAGATGTTGAACAACCTCGGCTGGGGAGTCCTGGTCCTCATTCTGGCGCCCCTGGCGGTCATAATCCTCCTTTTCACCCTGATCGGGATTCCCCTCGCGGTCCTCATTACATTAAGCTGCTTGATAGGACTTTACATCGGTGAGATCCTCGTGGCCGCGGCGACGGGGGGGCTGATCTTCTCCCTCTTCAAAAAGGAGGGGGTATCCTACTGGATAAAGCTCCTCATCGGGGCCCTGGTCGTCTTTATCCTCTCTACAATCCCGATATTGGGATTCTTCGTCGGAGTTATCATCTACATATTGGGGATCGGAGCGATCAAGGGTTATCTCGTCTCTTTAAGAAAGGGCGCCAAGTAGGACAAATATTATTCAGAAAGTGGAGATTGAAATTTAACGGGTAAGAGAGGAAGGCCATATTGATATTGCCTTTGCTGGAAGGTCGGAAAAGGAAATAGACCTTTTTCATTAATAGGTTGGAAGTTGAGTATGTGAGGCTTCCTAAAGTGTCGAATTTCGTCAAGGTAAAAACTGGGACAGAAGATCGTCGCTTAACTACCTTAAGAGGTTTTACCCCTGACAAAACTCTTTTCGTTTTTCCCGCTTTGGGGAGGGTGGCGGGCGTAATCTCGAGTTTTCCCCCACCCTCCCTGAAGTCGTAATATATAATATCCAATTTCTTTTATCCCCATTTCCCCAACACAAATATGCTTTACACTTTGAAAAATCCCCCCCCTCCGAAATAAAACGGACCTTAAGACGTCTTAAATAACATGATGACAGAAGCGGCAGAGAAGAGGTTGACCGATTTCTGGTCGACGGAGCAGAACAAGCTGGTCAACTACGTCAAGCGGCTCATAGAAGATGCGGCCGACCGGGACGGCGAGGATATCGTCCAGGACGTCATCTTGAGCGTCTTGAGCAGAGACAACGAGATGGACCCGATCGAAGACCTGTCGTCATATATGTACAGATCGATAAGGAACAGGGTGATCGATTACATGCGTAAGAGAAGAGATACGGTGCAGTTTGACACGACTGACGACGAAGATTCACACCTCTCCCTTTCAAACATCCTTCACGACCCGAAGTACGACGCCCTTGACGAGGTGATGAGGGGAGAAGTGAGGGAGCGGATCTTTGAGGCGATAGGGGATTTGAACGACGAGGAGAAGGCGGTCCTTATCGAGACCGAGTTCAACGGCGCCAAATTCAGGGAGCTGTCCGAACTTTGGGAGATACCGATAGGGACGCTCCTTACGAGGAAATCGCGGGCGCTTGCCAAGATCAGGGAGTCGCTCGCCGACCTCAATCACAACGGTAACAAAGTTTCAAACAAATAGGATTGGAGGAAAAGATGGAAAGACAAGATTCAGAGGTTAAAAATCGAAATAGAAGAAGGATCCCGAGAAAGGCCGCGCACATTGTCGGCATGGTCTTTTTAGGGCTCACTTTAACGGTACTTTTCGCCCTCGTCTTCGGCTACGTGATAATGTGGCTCTGGAACTGGCTCATGCCCGATATCTTCGGCCTGGGTGAGATCTCCTTCTGGCAGGCGTTCGGCATCCTGGTTATGGCAAAGATCCTGTTCGGGGCCTTCGGAATGCGTCCCCACCCCTACAGGAGCAAGCTCAAAAGCATAAACGGTCATATCAGTGATCACAAGAGGGCCTTCTTCGACAAAGATGGGGACTTCAAGTTCTCGCCAAGGAATTGGCGTCATTACAAGGAATTCTGGGAGGAAGAGGGGAAGGCCTCCTACGAGGAATATATCAAGAAGGCGGAGGAGAAGAAGCAGCGGAAATGAGGTCAAGGACTGAACCAATTCAGGAAGGGGTAAATCATGTTCAAGAGAATCGAGCACAATGAGGAGGCCATTAACGGTGCCCAAGACGTGGAGAGATACAGCAAGGGCCATAGGGAATCGAAAGACCTGCAATACTCATCGCTGATAAAGGGGATCAAGGCCTTGAAGGTCTCCGGCAGGTATCTCGAAGTCGGGGCGGGGCCGGGGGCGCTGACAGTGATGATAGCGGAAGAGATGCCGGATGTTACGATCACCGCCTTCGACCTGTCGCCCGAAATGGCAAAAATCGCCAACGAGTATATAGAAGAATGCGGCCTGAACGGGAGGGTCCGCTATCTCGCCTGCGATGCAACGGACAAAAAGGAGGTCGAGAAATTGGGCAAGTTCGACCTGGTCTACTCCTCGTTTTCCCTCCACCACTGGAGGGACCCGGAGAAGGTGATAAAAAACCTCATGGGAGCGGTAAAAGAAAATGGGGTCCTGTACCTCTATGATCTGAAGAGGGTGTGGTGGCTCTACATCGTTCCGTCAAACGGGGGATTCATAAGCTCCGTCAGGGCCTCCTATCTGCCGAAAGAGATGGGAAAGTTCCTCGATGGACTTGGGATAGAAAGATACGAGACCACAACGCATTTCCCCTTCTTCATGCAGTCGATAATCGTGAGAAAATGAGGCTCGATTTTAAAGAGGAGTCAAATATGATCGATTCACACGTGATCGGTTCACACATAAGGGAAAGGGTTTCAGGATCGAACAATCGGGGCACCGTCAAGTTCTACAACGCCCTCTTGGACGATGGGAGAGGAAGGGCTGAAAGAAGGGGAAAAGAGGAATGCCTCCTCTCCCATCTCCTAAAAAAGAGCGACCGTTTCAATGGTGTGCCTGTAGATAATAAAAATGGGGATTTCATAAGGCCCACCTACATCATAGTCGAAGACCTGGAGAGGGAGACCTTACGGGCAAAGAGACTTGGCGCCAAGGTAATACAGGAAAAGACGGCTGTGAATGGAACCGGCTTCTTTTCCCTGATCTCCGACCCGACGGGAGGGGTGGTGTCTCTGTGGCAAAAGGCCGACCGCGCCAATAGCCAATAGCGTCCAAAAGTGTTTTTACAACCTTTATGATTGACATTGAAAAAGAGATGAACAACAATAGCAACATATCCGTCCTCGTTACCAAAAGGCTTACGATACCGAAGAGGGTCACGGGAAAAAACCTCTACGATATACTTAACGTGGACGGGAGGGACGACGCCCTTCTCCTGATGGACTCGAAGAGCCCTAACCTCGAGGGGTCTTATCTCATCAGGCCGGACGATGAGTCGATAGAGTTCGCCCTTGGGTTGGTAAAGGGCAAGTTGCCGGAGCATATGTTTATCATATTGAGGGGCCAAGGCCACCTGAACCATAAGGTTAATTCTTAAGAACCGAAAGAGAGGAAAAAGTGGATCTGAAAGAAGACAAGATTAGAAGCAATCTCGATTTCAAGCTGACGTCCCTGATGATCTCGATCAGGGACTTCATAAGGCCGAGGGAGAATGTATTGAAAGAGGTAAATATAAAGCCTGGATTTCGCGTTCTCGACTACGGATGTGGTCCCGGGAGCTACTCGATATGCGCGGCAAGGCTTGTGGGCCAAAAAGGCAAGATATACGCAGCGGACATCCACCCGCTGGCCATAGAGAGCGTCACGAGGCGGGCGAAAAGGGCGGGACTCAATAACATCGAAACGATCCGGACAAACTGTAAAACCGGGCTTTCGGACAACAGCGTGGACGTAGTGCTGTTGTATGACGTCTTTCATGGATTCGGCGAGCCGGAGAGATTCCTCAAGGAGTTTCACCGCGTATTGAAGCCGGGGGGAGTCCTCTCATTCTCCGATCACCACATGAAGGAGGAAAAAATCATCCAGGCGATAACAGGATCAAGCCTCTTTGAGCTAATGGAATCGAAGAAGCACACCTTGAGCTTCGCCAAGGTATGACAGTTCCCCATGAGGCTTGAATCGGTTTCCTTAAAAGAGGTCAATATCTCCTTTCCCTCCCCTCCCCCCTTCGCCCCCCCGAGAATAGATTTGAATAGAAATCGAGCATTTAAAGGTCTCCCCTTTCATTATAAATAGCGCTTATTCAAAAAAACAGCCTCCAGCCGGAATCGATTCCCAAAATCGATCAAAAAACAGGTCCCTCCTACTCTTTTCCCCTTTACTTTTTCTTTCATATCGACTATAAATCTCTAATGGAATATACTTAAAAAAAACAAAAGGGACTATGTATGGACAACAATATTTATCTTTTAAGGGCGTCATACGGATCTGTTTTTTATACCAAGCCGAAGTTTCTGGCCAGCGCACCGGGGCGGGTGAACCTGATCGGAGAGCATACCGACTACAACGAGGGATTTGTCCTACCCATGGCCATCGAGCAGAGAATTTACGTAATGGCAAGGCCGATGTACGGCGATCTGGTGAGGCTGAGGTCGATCGGCTTTAAAGGAATAGAGGAGTTTCAAGTAAACTCCAATATTAAAAGGGGCGAGAGGGGCGAAAAGGGGGAGGGAGACAAAACTAACTGGGCCGATTACGTCAAGGGCGTCTCGTTGAAAATCAAGGAGTCGGGCCGGGAGATAAACGGCTTCTGGGCCCTCTACAGGAGCGATATACCTATCGGCGCCGGGCTATCATCGTCGGCGGCGCTGGAGGTCTCGACAGCTATCGTTATTGCGGCGCAGTTCGGCCACGAGCTTAAATCCGAGGAGATAGTCAACATCGCCCATTCGGCGGAAAACGACTTCGTCGGTGTAAAATGCGGAATCATGGACCAGATGACGTGCGTCCATGCAAAGGAGGGAAACGCCCTCTTCATAGACTGCAGGGATTCGAGCTTTGAGTATATCCCGATGAAGCTAAAAGACGAGACCTTCGTGGTTGTGGACACCAGGGTCAAGAGGGACTTGGGGTCTTCCGTCTACAACGTGAGGAGGGAGGAGTGCGAGGCCGCAGCAAAGGCGATCGCAAAGCTCCGCCCAGAGGTGAAGGCACTGAGAGACGCAAACATAGATGACCTGAAGGAGATCGATGGCAAGGTCGACGCCGACGTCATCAAAAGGGCGCGCCACATCATCACCGAAAACGAGAGGGTCTTGAAGGCGAAGGATCTCCTCAAAAGCGGGAGCCTCAAGGAGTTCGGAGAGCTTATGTACCAGTCCCACGAGAGCCTTAAAGAGGATTACGAGGTAAGCTCGCCGGAGCTCGACCTTGTCGTCGATACGGCAAAGGGCGTAAAAGGGGTCTTGGGCGCAAGGCTTACCGGCGCCGGTCTGGGCGGCTCGGCCATAGTCCTCGTGAAGAAAGAGGGCCAGGAGAAACTTACAGAGGTAATCAAAGAGGCTTTTGCAAAAAAAGAGAGCGATGAGCCGAACCTCTTTGCGGTGTCTCCCGCAGGCGGGGTCGCCGTCGAGGAGATGGAGGTAGACGAGTAGTGTAATTTAACCTTTCCAACTTCATCTTACAGGTATTTATCTACAAAATATCTCTTCTTGATGTGGGATAAGTGGAGAAATAGAAATATCATTGGGTAAAATATCTTATGCCTTGTACACATCAATGCGTTTTGACAGTTTGGCCGACTCACCAGTCCAACTGATTTTTCTAACGTAGCCCTTTTGATCTTTTTATCACATCTGAACAGATAAAGCCAATGGAGACGACCGTAAGGGAGCGGACCGAGGAATGGGAGAAGACCCACCTCGTTCCCTATGCCTCCCTCTCGAAAGACAGCAGGGGGCGCAAACACAAGGAAATCGAGGACGATACCAGGACCTTCTACCAGCGCGACCGGGACAGGATAATCCACGCCAGCGCCTTCAGGAGGCTCGAGTACAAGACCCAGGTCTTCGTCTACCACGAGGGTGACTACTTCAGGACCCGCCTAACCCACACCATCGAGGTCTCCCAGATAGCGAGAACTATAGCGCGGGCCCTGGGGATAAACGAGGATCTGACCGAGGCGGTGGCCCTTGCCCACGACATGGGGCACCCCCCCTTCGGCCACAGCGGGGAAAAGACCCTAAACGATCTCCTGAAGGACGACGGTGGCTTCAACCACAACATCCATAGCCTCAAGATCGTCGACGAGCTGGAGAGGAAGTACCCGGGTTTCAACGGTCTTAACCTCACCTACGAGGTGAGGGAGGGGATCGCGAAACACTCCACCGACTACGACGCTGTCGGCCCGTCAGAGTTCTCCCAACATCAGTTTCCCACCCTCGAGGGGCAGGTCGTGGACATCGCCGACGAGATAGCCTACAACAGCCACGACATAGACGACGGGATCGCGTCGGGGATGCTCAGCCTCGACGATATCATGGACGTGAGGCTATGGGGGGAGACCTACACTGAAGTAAAGGACAAGCACCCGAACGAGTCGAGCAAGGTCCATCGCCTCGTCACCGTATCGAAGGTCATCGGAAAGCAGGTGAAGGACGTCGTCGAGGAGACCTCAAAGAACATCGACAGGTTCAATATCAAGACCGTCGACGACATAAGGGAAGCCCCGCAAAAAATTGCGCTCTTCGGCGAGGAGATGAACGGGCTCAACGAGGAGCTAAAGACCTTTCTCATGGAGAAGCTCTACCGCCACTACCGGGTCGTCAGGATGAGCGGCAAGGCGGAGCGGATACTGAAAGACCTCTTCAGGACGTACCTCAACATCCCCCTTCAGCTACCCCCGGACGTATACAAGGAGTTCATGAGGACGGAGCAGGATAAGAGGGTGATCTCAGACTACATCGCCGGGATGACCGACAAGTTCGCCATCGACGAGCACAACAAGCTGTTTGATCCTTACGAGAGGGTGTGAGGGGGGGGGGAAGGAAGGGTGTAAAGTTTTCGGTTACTTCAAAATCAGTGCGTCAATATTTCCCATCAACAAATTTTCTATGTATACCTTATCATTTACTAAACCAGCTTCAGGATAAGTGTTATATCTTCTCTCATCTGTTGGATATGTCATAAACTCATCATAATCTGTTAATCCATCTCCATCAGTATCTTTCATATTAGCAGACATGCCATTGTTTTCCTCAAACTCATCTGTCAATCCGTCTTTATCAGAATCCTTGAACAATCCTCCCTGGAAATAGTTTATCCCATTATCACCGACAGAATAATCAATTGGATTGTCTGCAATAGGAAA
>CAZIWT010000057.1:20619-21153 GCA_964542895.1 uncultured Thermodesulfobacteriota bacterium | reverse complement strand
CCCCTTTTTCCTTATCCTCCATTTTGGTTTCCTTTCAAGTTTTTTAAAATAGTGCCTGAAAATGTCCCTTGATTTTACACTCTAAATAATTGTATCATGGAATCGTTTATTAGGGTAGGTCAGATCAAGCAACATCGTATTGTGAACTTTAAGTAATATCGGCGGATTTATATCAGAAGCCCTCACTTCGACATCGCCGGCAACCTGACAAGGCATATCATGTATTTTCATTTTTTTTTGAAATGAACCTAACCAGAATCACTATCATAAGAATTACAAATGCCGCCCCGGCAAGCAAGAAAATAAGGATACCTATTATTATCAACATCTCGCCTAAAGCCATATCTATTCCCCCAAGATTACTCTCGTGTTAAGTAAAAAATTCTATGAATTCTTAATAAACCTCGAAAGATATTGATCGCCCGTACAATACCTATCGACCATTATACTCACTTTTTTTTAAGTAGTCCAAAAAAATAACAACACACGACTTAAACCAAAGATTTTTCTAATCACCTTGAAACTTGGGTTTTC
>CAZIWT010000057.1:0-20609 GCA_964542895.1 uncultured Thermodesulfobacteriota bacterium | reverse complement strand
ATCCGATGTTATCCGTGAAAGATTCCACCTCTTTTGAAAGACCTGCATGAAATCCTTCTCGATATCCCTTGATAACGCAAGCCTTGATCCGTGCGACGGCTCCGGTAGCCTGACTTGATAGACGTTTTGCATAATCCATCGATCTTTCGGAGAGCTCATTTGGCAAAAACAGTTCGGTGACCAGACCTATATCCTTGGCTTCATCGGCGTTGATCTGAAGTCCCTTGATCATCATCTCCAGCGCCTTTGCCCTGCCGACAATCTGGGGGAGCCTCTGGGAACCGCCGAAAGAGGGGATAAGGCCGAGGCGTACTTCCGGGAGGCCGAGCCTCCCGGAGTCCTTTGCCATGAAGCGAAAATCACACGCCAGCGCCAGCTCCAATCCGCCCCCCAGCGCATGGCCCGAAATGGCCGCCACCACAGGTAAAGGGAGCGATTCCAGGTTGTTGAAAACTTCCTGGGCCTGGGGGAGCAGTTTGACGAGATCGTCGGTGAGGTCGGTCAAAAGGGAAAGGTCGGCACCGGCCGAGAAGAATCCTTCGCAGGAGCTCTGGATGAGCACCGCGCGGACGGTTCCGGTGTTTTTTGCCTGTTCGGTGACCGAAAAAAGCTCCTTAAGGAGCGTGGGTGAAAGCCCGTTGGCGGGTGGATTATTGAGTGTGATAACACCCACGGAGTCAATAACCTCAAAGGCCAAAAGCGTATATTTTGTGTCATTCATGTCTGTGATCTCCCTGGCGATGTTGCCGAAATCAAATGATAATATAATAGAAAGAGTTCACAATGATGTCAAGGATATTATGGTAATAGTATACCAGCAATAGAAAATGGACAGTAAAATAAGAAGTATAATATAAAAATATCTGATATTTCATACTGTAAGTTTAAAAAGTGCTTGACATTTCTATTGGAGATATATTATTCTACCTGCATATTCGGACGAAACAGGGTGGCCCAAGATTATGAAAAAAAATGTGAGGCAAAAACATGACAGTTGAGGTTTCCAAGAGGGAGAAGAGGCAAAATACGCAGAAAATCACCAATATCCTGGAAGGAGCCCTGAGGGTCTTCGGCGAGATGGGATACGAAAACGCCACGATCTCCGACATCTGCCGCGCCGCAAAGATATCCGACGCAACGCTGTATGAATATTTCGATTCCAAGGAAGAAGTTCTCTTTACAATTCCTAAAGAATACACCGAAAGGGAAGTCGAGCGGTTCAAGGAAATAATGCCCCATATCCGCGGCGCCAGAGAAAAGCTCTGGGCCATCATAAAGGGATACCTCGCATTTTATCAGGAAAACAAGCTCTATACCTCGGTGGTACTGCTGACGTTAAAGGGAAACAAGCGTTTCTTAAATGCGCCGGCATATACTATTGTCAGGGAGGCCTCTCGAGGAATAGTCAATGTATTCAATGAGGGTGTAAAAGAGGGGGTCTTTCGAGATGATATCGATGGATACCTCGTTCGCAATATGGTCTTAGGATTCATCGAGCACATAACCATCCAGTGGCTTTTGATCGGCAGGCCCGAGAGGATCACCGATCATGTTGATATCATATTCGATATGGTTATACGCTCCATCGAAAAAAAGAAGGACGAAGACTATATCGAGGTGAGGTTGAAAATTGACGGGTGATGAGTTTACCGAAGGGATAAATCACATCTGGATGGATGATGTCGGCCTTGGCTTTGACCTTGACTATCCATTTGTTTTTATCTTTTCCAAAATGAATGCCGGGAAGTGCAATATAAATATTTCCAGTATTTTTCACATTAAGTGCTAATCGGTAATATCACAAGAGGGGGATGAATGATGGAAGACACTGCTGTTTATGCGGTAAACGATAGAGTGCTGACGGTTGATCTCACGTCTGGCAAGATCGGCAAAAAGGATATCTCAGAAAACGACCGGAGGTTATACCTGGGGGGAAAAGGCCTTGCCGTAAAAGTCCTTTACGACGAGATGGCGGCAAACGTAGACCCCATGGCGGAAGAAAGCGCCATCGTGTTTATGAGCGGCCCCACCGCCGGAACCGCCGCCCCCGCGGGGGGGCGGTTTGTCGTTTATGGAAAATCCCCCCTTACCGGTATCTTTGCGTCTTCCATAGTGGGGGGGAGGTTCGGCGTAAGCCTGAAGCGGGCCGGCTATGACGGTGCCGTGATCACCGGAAAGGCGAAATCTCCCGTGTATATAAAGGTCGATGATGAAGGGATCTCCATTGAGGACGCCAAAAAATTATGGGGGATGGATACCTATAAAGTTCAGGAAGAGAGAAAGAAAGACGGCGACTGGGTGGTCATTGGTCCCGCCGGGGAGAATCTCGTCAGGTTTGCCGCCATCGCCTCGGGCAACAGGTTTGCCGGAAGGGCGGGCCTGGGCGCGGTTATGGGGTCGAAAAACCTCAAGGGGATCGTCGCTAAGGGGACCGGAAAAATCGAGGCCGCCGACAGGGAAGCATTCGACAAGGCGATAAAGGTTGCGCGACAGAAGGTCAAGTCCCATTACATGACGGGTAAAAATTTACCCGAGCTGGGGACGCCGGGAAACGTCATGGTCTATGGATCCAACGGCATCATGCCGGTAAGAAATTTTTCAAAGACGACTTTTGAAGAAATGGAATCCATCAGCGGTGAATATATCCGGGAGCATCATTTCGTAAAAAATCACGGGTGCATCGGTTGCCCGATACAGTGTGGAAGGTTCGGCAATTACGGTGGCAAGGAGATGGTATCGCCGGAATACGAGACCATAGCCTTGATGGGATCGAATCTCATGATCGGCGATATCTCCGATATAGCCCGCTGGAACGACCTTCTCAACAGGTACGGGCTCGATACCATTACGACCGGGAGCGTCATCGGTTATGCAATGGAGCTTACGGAAAAGGGGATTATCAAGAGCGGCCTTTCTTTCGGGCATCCCGAGGGGATAGATGAAATAATCGAGGATATCGCCCACCGGCAGGGGCTGGGAGATGAGCTGGCGGAGGGCACCAAGAGACTGGCGGAAAAGTACGGCGGGGGAGATTTCGCCATACAGGTTAAGGGCCTTGAGATGGCCGCGTACGATCCCAGGGGCTGTACGGGGCAGGGGCTGGGCTTTGCCACCGCCAATCGGGGGGCGTGTCACCTCTCCGGCAGTACCCATGCCATCGAGGTGGGGTCATATCTCTCTCCCCACGGCACCAAGGGGAAGGCGCAGTTCGTGAAATTCATGCAGGATCTCACGGATGCGGTAAATTCCGCAATCTTTTGTATCCAGACCGAATACCCCTTCCTGGAAGAGAATTTCGCCTATAAAAACACGCCGCTCCCCGTAATGCAGTTCTTAATGAGAAACCTCCCCGGCGTTGCCGTTGCCACCACCGACCTTTCCGACTACTGCAAGATTCTGTCGGGGCTTTTGGGATACAAGATATCCAGAAGCGATCTCTACGGGGCGGGAGAGAGGATTTTTAACCTGGAGCGTCTCATGAACTGTCGGGAGGGGATCTCGCGCAAGGACGACACCCTTCCCAAGAGACTCCTTATGGAGGTGAGAGAGGACGGATGGCCGAAGATCGAGCTCGATACGATGTTGGACCAGTATTACGGTCTTAGGGGCTGGGACGATAGCGGTCGTCCCAAGGATTCAATCTTAAGGAAGCTTAAAATATCGTAAATATAGAGGAGTACTATCATGGCAGGAAAAGGTAAGGGAAAGCTTGCGCTTGTGACCGGGGCTTCCGGTTTCATGGGCCATCATATGGTCAAGGAGGCGGTGGACTACGGTTTTCGAGTTCGCGCCACCGATACGTCCAGCCGATACTACGGGGCGATGTTCGACGCCCTGGGCGTGGAGTTTGTCGTGAAAGACCTGACGAAGCGGGAAGGTCTCGACGCCCTTTTCAAGGGCGTGGACGTGGTTTTTCACGTTGCGGGGATACACGACTACTCCACACCTGATAAGGTGATGTATGCCATAAACATCGGGGGCGCGGAAAATATGTGCACAGCGGCGCTGAAGGCTAAGGTGAAGCGCTTTATCCACTGGTCTTCGGTGGCGGTCTATGGGTGCAATACCAATCCGCCTATTGCCGAGGACGCCGAAAAGATGGTTCCCCCCCTCAATAATTACTATATCAGTAAATGGGAGGGCGAAAAGATAGTCATGAGATATCACAAGGAGAAGGGACTTAAGGTAACGGCCCTTCGTCCCACGGGGATCTACGGCCCAAGGAGCGAATACGGTGTATACAATATCTTTAATCTGATTTACAAGGACAGGAAAAAGAAAAAGATACTCATGGCGGGAAAGGGGGACAAGATCGACGGCTTTGTCCATGTCCGGGACGTGGCAAGGGCGGCGATTCACGCCTACGAAAACGATTCCACCATCGGCGAGGCGTACAACGTCAATGATAATTCGAGGCTCACGTCGGCTGAGTTTTTCAAGATGGTTTGTAAAGAGCTTCTGGGCGTTGAAAAAGAGCTTTCCTCCGTACCGGTAAAGATACTCATTCCGGTGGCGATGGTATCGCAGTTTTTCGCGCGGCTCTTCGGCACAAAATCCCTCCTCGAAAAGGCGACAATCGAGTACCTGACTTTCGATAAGCTCTGGGATAACGGCAAGCTGAAAAAAACGGGTTTCAAGTTCCTCTATCCCGATATCGCCAAGAGCCTCAAGGAAACCCTTGCGTGGTATAAAGACAACGGGTGGTTCAGGCTGTAATCGTAGGTGTTTGGGAATATATACAATAGGTAAATAACGTGAATACCTTAAGAGATTTAGTAAAAAGGAACCGTGAGCAATACCCCGATTCGACCTTCCTCAACTTTTATGACGAGGTGGTGACTTTTAAGGACGTGGATGAGAGAAGCAGTGCCTTTGCGAACTATCTCCTGGCCCTGGGAATCAAGAAGGGCGATGTCGTATCATATATGCTGGGAAATTCCCCTTATTATTTCTATGTGTTTTTGGGCATTACAAAGATCGGCGCCGTAGCCGGCCCCATCAGCTGCTGGTGGCAGGCGCCGGAGGTTGAGTATCTAACAGGCGACTCAAGGCCGAGGGTGCTTATCATGGACGCGGAATATGTCCATATCGTTTCGGCGATAAAGGATAAGATGCCGTCTGTGGAAAAGATAGTCGTTAATGCTCCGGCAAACATGGAGCTCGACTATGAGCATGATAGTCTCCCGGATATCATTGAGAAGGGCTCCGGGGAGCTGAAGGAAGAAATTCCGATAGAGGGGATCGATACGGCATTGATAATCTACACCGCCGGCACCACCGGGAAGTCGAAGGGGGTGCTGATTACCCACCGGGGGCTCCTTTTAGGGGCGGAGATAAAGACAAAGAACATCCCGGTGGATCACGGGGATGTGGCATTGTGCGTCCTGCCCCTGTTTCACATGGGGGGTCTGGGCGACCTTTCTATTCCATCCATGTACAGGGGAGTGACTATAGTTTTGAGGCGGAATTTCTCCGCCTCGGAGTTCTGGGATTGCGTGGAAAAGTACAAGGTCAACGCCTTTTATATCGTTCCCACCATGTGGAATATCCTGCTTCGCGTTCCCGAATCAAAAACCGTCGATACCACCTCCCTGAGATTCGGGATATCCGGCGCCGCCCCCATACCCCCGGAACAGCTGAAGGAATGTGAAGAGCGGTTTCATGTCCCGATACTGGAGGCATACGGCGCAACGGAGAACTCCGGCGGGATTACCGCAAACCTCATGGATAAACGAAAGGCAGGCTCCATCGGGCTCCCCTTCCCGGGTATCGAAGTCAAGATATTCGATGACGATGACCGGGAGCTTAACACCGGAGAGGTGGGAGAGATCGTCGTTAAGGGCGATACCGTCATGAAGGGATATTATAACATGCCGGAGGCGACGGAAGAGACCCTCAAAAACGGCTGGCTCCACACGGGGGACATCGGCTATGTCGATAAAGACGGCTTTTTCTTCATTGTCGACAGGAAAAAAGAGATGATAATCCGCGGTGGGGTCAATATCTTTCCCAAGGAACTGGAGGCGATCATCTATACTCACCCCAAGGTGCAGGAGGTGGCGATAATCCCCGAGTCTCACGACAAGTACGGGCAGGTAGCAAAGGCATGTGTTGTTCTGAAAAGGGGAGAGACGGCCACCGAGGAAGATATCAGGGAGTTCTGTCGGAAGAACATGGCTGTCTACAAGGTCCCGGAGCATATCATATTCAGGGAAGGGCTTCCCACCAGCGCCGTGGGAAAGGTCCTAAAGAGGGAGCTGGTAAAACAGCTGGAGGAAGAGGAATCGGCGGAGCCGGTACCGGTCTCTCACTTCTTCGAGGAGATGCCCGGCAGGTTCATCCCGGAAAAGGCGGAAGGGATCGATGCCACAATCAGCTACAACGTCACCGGAAAGGGCGGCGGCAAGTGGACGATAAGAATCAAGGACCGGAAGATGACCCTGGAAGAGGGGATTTTGGTGGAGCCGACGGTGTATCTTTTGGCGAGGGACAAGGATTATCACGATATAGTTACGGGGAAGCTGGACGGAGCCACCGCCGTTGTGACGGGAAAGCTTAAAATCGAGGGCGACGTTACCTTCATGGCAAAGCTTCGGGAGATGATGAAGCCTTTAAAATAGCTATGGACATAAAATGAAACCTGTAGTTTCCCTGATTCGGTATCGGGATATAACGTCTGTTGCCGAAGCGGTCGATACCTGCAACGGCTTTGCGAAATTAAAGCGGCACTACTGCGTACTGCTGAAACCCAACATCTGTACCGCCCAGGCGGGATTTTTCCCCCCCTTCGGGACGGTCACCACGACCTCGGTTATCGAGGGAGTGGTCTGTGCACTGAAGGATTTTGGAGTAAACGACATCAGCCTCGGCGAGGGGACGGTCCTGGACGAGCTGGGGACGAACACCAAGCAGGGCTTCAGCTGGATCGATCTTAACAGGCTCAAAAAGCGCTACGGGATAAAACTGGTCGATTTTAATGCGGGGCCCCACAAAAAAATAGTCATCCGGGAGGTTCCCATGAACATCGCCGAGGCGGTCCTTAAAACCGACTTTTTCATAAACCTCCCTGTGTTGAAGACACACATCGCCGCGAGGGTTTCGCTGTCAGGCAAAAACCTCAAGGGCTGTATGAGCATGGCGTCGAAAAAATATTTTCACGGGAAAAAGGGAACACTCCATTATCACATCTCGCAATTGATGGAGGCGATACGACAGGATCTGGTTATCATCGACGGGATTTACGTGATGGATAACGGCCCCGATGCGTCAACGGGCACCGCCCATCCCAAGGGGATACTCGTCGCGTCCACCGATTTTTTGGCGGCGGATAGTGTCGGCACCAGAATACTGGGGAGCGAGCCGGAGGAGATCGAGCATCTGAGAATTTACGCCGAGCGCAATGGCCGGATGGATATCTTAAAAAATGAAGGGGCGATTGAGGTCGTCGGCGAGCGGGTATCTGATCACAGCTCTTTTGTCCCGTGGCAGTCGGTGACGGGAAAGGACCTTAAAGACAGCGGACATACGGGGATCGAGATCAAAGAGATAAGAAATACCGTCTGCTCCGGATGCTACGCCAACCTCACCGGACCGACTCTACTCTTATCGGCCCTGAGTAAGAACAAAGACTTTAATAACTTAAGGATTATCGTCGGTAAAAATATCCGTGACGACAGAAACAGCCCCCGGACCTTTCTGTTTGGAAACTGCGCCGTAAAGGAGAACAGGAATCTCGATAAGGCAAAAAAAATCACCGGATGCCCGCCGAACTTTTTCAAATCGTGTTTCATCATCGCAAATCAGATGGAGGGACTTGGAGGAAGGTTTTTATTTTTTTCGAGGCTTTTTCTCTATTTTCTGCGGGCGGGCTTCAAAGTGGGGATGCTCCCGCTTGAGCGATACAAAATATATAAAAACAATCCGGATTTTAGGATAGAACACTACAGAATTAAATAAGGAGGAGTGATGGCACTCAGAACTGCTGAAGAATACAAGAAGGGTTTAAGGGACAACCGTAAGGTATATATGATGGGAAAAGCGGTTGATGATGTAACGGCCGATCCCTATATCAAGGTTGGGGTGGAAACGGGTGCCCATGATTTCTTGATGGGGCACGACGAAAAGATGCGTGACATCTCGGTGATGAAGGACAGGGAGACGGGGGAAGAGATAAGCTCCTATTTCGAAATCCCCGATTATCCCGAGGCGGTGAAAAAAAGGTTCGAGCTGGTCACGGCCGGATGCCACTATGCCGACGGCGCGATTCCCTTCGTAAAAGACGTGGGAACCGACGTCTTGAACGGTTTGCTTGTGGCCACGAGATTAATGGGAAAAAGGGAATACGAGAAGAGGGTGATGGATTATCGAAACCACTGCGCTAGAGCAGACCTCTCCATGGCGGGGGCGGTTACCGACGTGAAGGGGGACAGGAAAAAGCCGCCCCATAAACAGTCGAGTCCCGATTATTTTCTCAGGGTGGTCGATGAGACCGAGGACGAGATCGTGGTCAGCGGGGCCAAGGCACACATAACCGCGTCCGCATACGTTGATGAGATCCTCGTTATTCCGACCCAGAACATGGGTGAAGAAGATAAAGACTGCGCGGTCGCCTTTGCAGTACCTGCCGATACCCCCGGCATTACCCAGATATGCAGGCCCAGCTTTCGCTATGAGGATAAAAATCATTTCCCCACGGCAAAACCGAGGCGGGGGCACGTAGAGGCGATGGTAATCTTCGATAATGTCAGGGTTCCCAAGGAAAGGGTGTTCCTCCTGAGGGAGTGGGCATTTGCCCAGCACGTGGCCTATGCCTTTGCGGCGTTTCACCGCTACACCGCCGTTACATATAAGATTCCCATACTGGAGTACATGACAGGGCTGGGTATGCTGGCGGCGGAAGCGAACGGGATCTCGACCGCGTCACACATCAGGGAAAGATTCATAAACATGGTCAAATATACCGAGACGACCAGGGCGCTGGCGGTGGCGGCAGGGGCACAGCCCGAAAATTTCGGAGGCACTGGGCTTTTTGTCCCCAATCGTTTGACCTCCAACATGGCAAAGCTCCACTTTGCGTCCAATTTCCACGAGTTCATCAGGGATATCCAGGACATAGCGGGGGGGATTGTGGTAACCCAGCCCACCTATCGGGACTGGGAAAATCCCGAGCTCCGCCCGTACATCGAGCGCTACCTCGGCGGGGCCGGTGGATACGACGCCGAAAAGCGTTTAAGGCTCATGAGCACCCTCCACCACATTATCGCCAGCGATTTCGCCGGCTGGCACGAGGTCTGCACCGTACATGCCGAGGGCTCCTTTGCCGCCCAAAAAATGATGATTCTTATGGAGGCACCGCTGGATACCTATAAGAACTATGCCAGAGAAGTACTCGGTTTTGACAAATAATCCTTGAGGTCGGAAAAGACGTTTCAAGAAAAATGAAACAGCGCCCCGTGCGATGAAAAAAAGGAGATAATAGTGTTTAAGACGGAGGTGACCAGGCGCCTGAATATTGAATACCCCATTATCCTGGGAGGCATGGTGTGGATTTGTATGCATGAGCTGTGTGCGGCGGTATCCGAGGCCGGGGGGCTGGGTGTCCTGGCGGGTGGAAGCATGACCGCCGATGAATTGAAGGGGGAGATTGAAAGCGTTCGGGAAAAGACGAAAAAACCCTTCGGTATCAATATCCCGCTTTTGAGGCCGGACGCCGAGGATTTGATCGATATATCGATAGAAGGAGGTGCGGCGGCCGTTATCACATCCGCGGGAAATCCAAAGCGCTTCACAAAAAAAATAAAGGATGCGGGGCTTGTTGTGCTCCACGTATCTCCCAATGTTACCCTGGCAAAGAAGGCGGAAGATGCGGGGGTGGATATTATCGTTGCCGAGGGATTCGAGGCCGGGGGACACAACGGATTTGACGAGATAGGCACCATGGCCTTGATCCCACAGGTCGTCGATAACGTATCGATTCCGGTGGTTGCGGCGGGAGGTATCGCCGACTCCCGGGGATTTGCGGCGGCCTTTGCCCTCGGTGCAGGCGGCGTCCAGATGGGGACACGCTTTGTTGCCACCCACGAGGCCAGGGCACATAAAAATTTCAAGGACGCGATATTGGGTGTTACGGATACCGGCACCATTGTAACTGCCAGAACCCTGGGGCCCACTCGATGCATAAAAAATCCGCTTGCGGAAAAGATACTGGCGGCCGAGAAGGGGGGCGCCGGCGTAGA
The DNA here is from genome assembly GCA_964542895.1 of uncultured Thermodesulfobacteriota bacterium. Classification (GTDB taxonomy): domain Bacteria; phylum Desulfobacterota; class Zymogenia; order Zymogenales; family Zymogenaceae; genus Zymogenus. The sequence goes on along the minus strand of CAZIWT010000057.1, from coordinate 10,374 downwards.
AGAGCTGTATGAGCTAATTGGCGAAGGTCGCTCCAGGAAGGCGGCGGTGGATGGAGATATAGTCGAGGGGACGGTATACTGCGGGCAAATCGGAGGATTGATAAGTGAGCTGAAATCCGTTAAAACCGTTATAGATGATATTATTAAAAACTCCCGGAAGACATTTAATCTTGATCCCTAAAACGGGCCCATGTTGCGGATTCGATATAGTAAGTCTATAATATCCAGATTGTCTTTTTATGAGATTTCTTTAGGCCTTTTCTTTCACCGATGGGCCTCCTATTCTCCCTGCGGCCTTGTCCGCCTCGGAGCGGGTGAGAAGACCGGCGGCCAGAAAGGAGAAGAGAAAGTCCGTTATCTCCCTTCGGTCGACCGATCCCGGATAGCGAACGAGGAGGTTGCAGAGATTGTCCATCATCCCCACGATGGCGATCGCCGCAAGACGGGTGTTGCAGGGCCGAATCCTGTTGTCATCCTGCCCCGCCTCGAGCTGCTCCGCCACCAGCTCTATGAAACGTCCGCGGACCTCTTCGATGTTTTTAAGCACCGATTCGTCTATGCCGGAGCTCACCTCGTTGAAGATTATTTGGGCGAGATCGCTGTATCGAATATACATGTCTACGTTGATCTCTATCAGCTTCCTGAAGTGATCTATGAAGGGAAGGTCGGATTTCAGGCTCGCCCTTATCTCCTCCATCACCGCCTCCATTCCCTCGGTCACGGTTGCGGAGAACAGGAGGGACTTACTCTCGAAATTGTAATAGAGGGTTCCCTTGGAGACGCCGGCCGTCTCGGCTATGTCGTCCATCCTTGCCTGATGAAATCCGTTTCTGGAAAAGGCCCTGACCGCGGCATTGAGTATCTTGTCTCTCGTCTTTTTCATCTGCATTAATAAAAGTGGTTATATTTCGCCTTCTCTCCCCTGTTAAGATACAGGCTCGGGAGCAAATAGTCAACAAAAAAGTTGTACTGACCGGTCAGTTTTTTGTTGACAGCTTCTTTGAAATATTGTATTAAATTGAGGGTGAACAGGAAAATATCGTACTTTATCGTACAATAACCGTCCAAGATAAAAGGAGGTGCCCACCATGACCGCTCAGGAATACGCAATATCCCAATGGCCCGATACGGAGGAGATACTCTCAAAATTGGACAAGCTGACCCATCAGCCGATGCGTCCAATCCCCAGGGACAAGATGGAAGAATATCTGGCCTATTTCGAGAATAGATGCAAGAAGTCGAAGGCATTGATCGAGAAGGCCCGTAAGTACATACCCGGCGGTGTTCAGCACAACCTCGCCTTCAACTACCCCTTTCCGATCGCGATCGACAAGGCGGAAGGTCCGTATCTTTGGGACGTGGACGGCAACCGCTACATCGACTTTCTCCAGGCCGGCGGGCCCATACTTCTGGGAAGCAATTTCGGGGAGGTCCGGGAAAAGGTGTTCGACCTGATAAACAACTGCGGTCCGGTCACCGGGTTGTTTCACGAGTACGAGCTCAGGCTGGCGGAGCTGATCAACAGGCACATGCCGGCCGTCGAGATGTTCAGGATGCTGGGCTCCGGCACGGAGGCGGTGATGGCGTCCATCCGCACCGCCAGGAACTTCACCGGGAAGAAGAAGATCATCAAGGTGGGCGGCGCCTACCACGGCTGGAGCGACCAGATGGTCTACGGCCTGCACATACCGGGGCTTGCCGGCTTCGAGGCGCACGGAATTCCCCCGGAGTGTCTGGAGCACACCCAGGAGTTCTTTCCCAACGACATAGACGGGCCGAACGGGCTTATCGCCCTCATGGAGAACAACGAGGCGGACGGAGGAACCGCGGCGGTCATCGTGGAGCCGCTGGGGCCGGAGAGCGCCACCCGTCCCGTTACCCAGGACTTCAATAAGCGCGTGAGGGAGCTCTGCGATAAATTCGGGGCGCTTCTCATCTTCGACGAGGTGGTCACCGGTTTTCGCGTGGGGCTCGGCGGGGCACAAGGGTATTTCAAGATAAAGCCTGACCTCACCATCTTCGGAAAATGCGTTGCCGGGGGATATCCCGCGGCGGGGGGTCTGGGAGGACGTAAAGACATCATGCAGACCCTGGCGGCGGGCCTGGAGGCGGGAAAGCCGAGGGTCTACGTGGGAGGGACGCTGGCGGCAAATCCATTGAGCTGCGTCGCCGGCTACTACTCCATCCTGGCGATCGAGGAGAACCGGGCCCACGTGGTCGCCGGACGGGCGGGCGACCGCCTCTCTCGGGGTCTCAACGAGATCATCGAGAGGCACAGCCTTCCCTTCGTGGCGTTCAACCACGGTTCGATATGCCACCTTGAGACCTCCGGGGTGATGCTTCTGAACATCGACCACCCGAATCTCCTGGACGAGGCCAAGCACAGAAAACACATGATGGAGGAGATGGGGGCGGCATTTATGGCGGAGGGGATCGTAACCCTGGCGGGGAGCCGACTCTACACATCCATGGCGGACACCGAAGACGTAATAGACGACGCCCTGGAGCGCTTCGACCGGGTGTTTAAAGATATTTAGCGTTGACGGCGGTCCGTTTTGATATTAAACTTTCGACTTATGGAGAGGGGGAGGTGGCTTTATGACCGATAGATCTAAAATGAAAGGTTCGGGGACGCTGGTTCTGGTGTTCGACGTTGGAACGACCGGATGCAAGACCTGTCTGTATCGAATCGAGAAGAGGGTGGAGCAGCTCGACTCCTGCGTCGTGGAATACCCCCTCTACATGACGGAGGGGGGCGGCGTGGAGCAGAAGGTGGACGAGTGGTGGGACGCCCTCTGCAAGTCCACGAAGATCGTCCTTAAGCGAAAAAAGGTCAAGAAAGAGAATATTGCGGGAATCGCCTTCAGCTGCCAGATGCAGGGCTCCATCCTCGTGGACAAAAACGGCACGGCGCTTCACAACCCGATGATATACATGGACAGCCGCTCCGTCGAGCAGATCGAGCGGTTCCTATACCACGGGCTGTTCCGCATCGAGAAGTGGAACGCACCGCTGACCATGAAGTCCCTCTACTACACCGGGGGGCTCGCCGCAACGCCGAAGGACCCGCTCTGGAAATACCACTGGGTCAAGGACAACCGCCCCGATATATTCGAGCGGGCCCACAAGTGGCTCGACGTGAAGGACTACCTGATACTGCGCTGCACCGGCAACTACGGGATGACCTACGACTCCGCCCACCTCACCTTCGTCTACGACACCAGGCCCAAAAAACTGGGCTGGCACGAGGGCTTGTGCCGCACGTTTAAGGTCAATACGGATCACCTGCCGCCGGTGGTCGGCTCCACGGACGTGGTGGGGTATCTCACCGACGGCGCGGCAGTGGAGATGGGCCTCTCGGCCGGAACCCCGGTCTTCGGGGGCGGGGGGGACACGTCGATGACTTCCATCGGCGCCGGCTGCGTCAGGAACCACGACACCCACATCTACATAGGGACGTCGGGGTGGGTCGGAGCTAACCTCGACAAGCGAAAGGTTGACGTGAGCAACTTCATCGCCTCGATCCTGGGGCCGATCCCGGGGCTCTACTGCTACATAGCCGAGGCGGAGACGGCGGGCGCCTGCCTGGCGTGGGTCCGCGATCACCTGGCCTTAGACGAGATAGGGATTTACCTGAAGGAGCACCCGGCGAAGGGCCCTGAGGCGAGAAAGGATTTGCTGTTTGAGCTTCTCAACCGGGCGGTGGACGAGACGGAGCCGGGGTCCGGGGGAGTGATATTCACCCCGTGGCTCCACGGAAACCGCGCCCCCAGGGAGGACTCCCACGCCCGCGGCATGTTCTTCAACCTGGGGCTGACGACCGGAAAGAGGATGCTGATTCGCTCGGTACTGGAGGGGGTCGCGTATCACGACCGGTGGATGCTGGAGGCGGTGGAGAGGGCGATCCCAAGGCGGGAGAGCGTAAGGCTGGTGGGCGGCGGGGCGAAGTCGGATGCCTGGTGCCAGATCATGGCGGACGTGACCGGCCGGAAGATCGAGACCATCGAGAGCCCCCAGGACGCGGGCGCCATGGGCGCCGCGGTGGTCTGCGGGGTGGGGCTCAAGATAATAAGAAACTTTACGGCCGCCTCCGACTTTATCAAGGTGAAACACACCTACGAGCCTAGAGCCGAGCATAAGTCGCTCTACGACCGAAACTACAGGATTTTTCAGGACCTTTACAAGCAGAACAAGAAGCTCTTTTACCGAATGAACGCGGCCCGCCCGATAAAACGGCCGGCCCCATCAGGAGGAGAAAAATGACCAAATATTTGAAAGAGTGCCAGTCGGTTATAGATTCTGCCCAGTGGCTGTTGTCCCAGGGGTACTTCGGGCCGGAGCTGGGCACCGCAGGAAACGTCTCGGTGCGTATCGAGGGGGAGGAGTTTATCGCCATTACACCCTCAGGGATTCCGTATCAGGATCTTCTCCCGGACGACATCTCCATCGTCGACTACGACCAGAAAATGATCTCCGGAAACCACCACCCCAGCGTGGAGGTGGGGATGCACCTCGGTGTCTATCGAACGAGGGAGGATGTGGGGGCGGTGGCCCACACGCACCAGCCGTACGCCAGCATCTTATCTGTCATCAACGAGCCGATCCCGCCCCTCTTCGACGATATCACCATGGCGCTGGGAGGGATTATTGATGTGGTCCCCTACGCCCTGTCCGGTTCCCCGGAGCTGGTGGAAAAGGTCGTTAAGGTTATCACGAACGGCTGCCAGGCGTTCATAATGCAGAATCACGGGGCGCTCTGTCTCGGGGCCACCATCAAGAAGGCCACCAAGAACGTGGCCTTCCTCGAAAAGGTCGCCCACGTTTATTACCACGCCCTGGCCACCGGCAAGCCGATAAGCGAGATCCCGAAGGACAAGGTGGAGATGCTTTACAGCTTCAGCAAGACCAAAGAGAGCATCTGAAACTAGGAGAGTCAGTCAAGTCGATGCGAGTAGAGGGGGAGTCGATTTTGCTCCCGTCTTTGAAAAACGACGGAAATCGAGGAACCTGAACATTATCTTTTAAACGGAACCGTTAAACTATGCGTAGGGCGGCTTTTTTCGACTTTGACAACACACTGATCTTGGGAGACAGCCAGGAGCTGGAGATAAAATATTTCCGATCGGAAGGGAAAATTTCCAGTGCGGAGCTGGCGCGCATCTCCGCCGTCTATATCCTTTATAAATTGAGGCTGGTTTCAAAGGCCGCTCTGGTTCGGGCCTGCATCCACGCCTACAAGGGGAAGACGCCCTCCGAGCTGAGCGGGCACGGCCCCGTTTTTTTTGAGGAGATCATCCGCCCCCGCCTGATACCGGGGATGATCCGGCGCCTGAAAGAGCATCGAGAAGGAGGAGATGTAGTAGTGATACTTACGGCCACGGTGCCACACCTTATCCATCCGGCGGCGTATGCTCTCGGTGTCTCCCAAATAATATCCACACGGCTTGAGCTGGGAAATGACGGACTCCTTAACGGAAGGACGGCGGGGGAGGTCTGCATGGGAGCCCGGAAGCGGGAGGCGGCCTTGAGCCTGGCCGAGGAATACAATGTCGACTTGACGCGCTCCTGGGCGTACTCGGATGACCAGACCGACCTGCCGTTTCTTGAGCTTGTGGGGAATCCGGTGGCCGTCAATCCCACGCTACAGCTAAAACGGATCGCCCGGAAAAGGGGATGGGAGGTTATGGATGTGTCGGAGACGATGTAAGATAGATCGACTTCGATATGTTTTTTCGGGGGATTTTTTCCACCGCCGACTGAACTGTTCAAGAAGATCGTGACTTTTTCAAGCAGTAAATATCCCCTTAAACCACAACCCTTTTGATGGTGATCCTTGAAAGGCCGCTGTCTCAGTCCGCTTTTATTATTTATTGGGGCGTGAACTGAATCAGGTAGTTGTACCCGAGATCAACCTCGCTCAAGAACCCAAAGCCGTATTGTTCCATTAGGTCCCTTACCTCTTCGGACGACAGGCGCATATGCACCGGCGGCCCGAAGGGGAGGTATTCCTTGTGACAATCGATAACCGCCACCCGTCCGTCCGTCTTCAGGACTCGGCTTATCTCCACACACAACTCTTCGGCCCTCGTGGTGACATAAGGTATGTGGAGAACTGTGGCCACGAGGCAGACATCTACACACGCATCATCGACCGGCAGGGACTCGGTAATATCAGAGACTACCGCCCTTATGTTTCCAAGGCAGTCTTCGCGGGCGCGCCGTGTAAGCTCGGCTATGTTGGACTCCGACTTGTCAAGGGCGTAGATTGTGCCCGATCTCCCGACAAGCCCGGACGCGTAGACCGCGTAATCGCCCGGCCCGCAGCCGAGGTCGAGGAAAAGGTCGCCCTCCTTGAGTTTCAGCTCTCCAAACACGGTACTCGGATCGTGCATCCTAAAGCTGCTTCCGCCCCTGTGGGATTTATCGTGTCCTTGGGCGTGTCTGTGTCGATATTCCCCGGATTCATTCATAACAACTCCTTATCTCGTCGCAGATATTTTGCACCCATGCGGAGAGGTGGACGTTTTTTTGATCGTAAAACTCCTTGATGTACGTTTTTATGTCGATTACCGGGCTTCCACCCTAAACCAACAGCCTAACCGTGGTGACGGCACCGGTAAACGGCACCGACACACCCTTCGAATCGACCTTCAATTTTTCGATATCCCTCTCCCGGGCATCGGCAACAAACGCCCTTTTGACCTTTTTGTCCTTAAGGGAGAGCTTCACCCGGTCGGGCCCGAACGATTGAAGCCTAATTATGAGACCTTTGCCCCGATGGGCCCGTTTGAGGGCCACCACCATCACGTCTTTACTGCTGATTTCAACCGCGGCTTCGACCGTATCCGCAATTTCATCTTTGACCTTTTCCTCGGGATCGATGCGGGCATCCTTGAGAACTTCGGCAGCCGCCGAGAAGAGCCTGTTTTCCCTCCAGTCCCCTTTTCTTGTAAAGCCAGCCGCAAAATCAAAGGAGTGCTCGTCGCCGTCGAGTCCGTAGGCGGGAAAGGCTGTGGGTATTGGGAAAATACGGTAAGCGCGCTCCATCGGGGCATTCCTTATGGCGACACATTCAAGGGCCCCGTTGGCGGTACCGCTTACGCTGACGGGGCCGCCCATAAAGAGGGCAAAACCCCTTTTCGTGGCGGGATCTATGATGTGGGCGAAGCTTGCCCCGGCCCAGTAGGTCGGATTATATATCTTGACCGGGGGCCTTTGGACAACGCCTCCCGGCACGTCCATGTAGATGGAGCTTGGGAACAGCCGGGATGAAAAACGGCAGGTTACCGTCTTCCACCTGCGGGCAGAGCCGGTGAGCCTCATGCGAACGAAGGGCGAATCGGAACGAAACCACATTTCCTTTTTCATCCCCCTGCCGTCGAGCGTAAATTCGGATGTAACGTGGAGGTATCCATTCTGGTTTTCCATATCCAGCTTGGCGGGCCTCTCCGACATGCACTCCGTCATGAAAAAGCGTCCGCCGGCAAATTCATGGCCCATGCGCCACAGACCGCCCGAATCCTTGTAGAGGATTACATCCCCGGCGAGGCCGGAGAGGAGCTTATCGCCTGTCTTCGGGTCCCGCCAGCCGTCGATGCACCCGCCCAGCTTCTCTGAAAGAGTGATGCTGTAATGCTTGTTTTCTATCCTGATCTTGCCGTTGGAGGCGGTGACCTTGGGTGGTTTTACATGAGGCCCGGCCACAACCGGGGCCGTATGCAGGGCTTTCGCCTCTTTCTTCACCCGGTCAACCGTCTTCTGCGCCTCTATAAGCCAGGGTCTCTGCTCCTTCTTCCAGACCCGGTCTGGGGAGGTTCCGGTGATGAAGTCGTGGTGATTTGCCACAACTGCCGTCTCCCAGGCGGGGGTAAGCTGGCGCAACAGGTTTGAGGCCGTCTTTTCATCTTTCGCCAGGGCGAGCGTGCTCTCTATCTTCAACAGACCATCGACGATCTTTCTGCACCTATGCTTCACGCCCGGGCGGGCGGAATAAAAACCGGTCCAGTAGGGGTTGAAATCGATCTCAAGCTCCGGGAGCCTGTCCATATGGCACGATATAAGGTCGAAGTAATCATCCATCGCTGCGTTCAACACGTAGATGCCGGATTCGGGATATACCTCCCGGTTGTATTTGTCCAATAAAGAGAGAAGACCGGGTACCGGCCCGTTGAAGTCAAGGCCCATGGGACACAACATATACGGTGTTTTTGCCAGCGGGGCGAGGTCTTTCATGTAGGATTCGACCTTTTTCGCAACCTTCCCGATGGATCTTGCCCGAAAGCCGAAGGTCACGCCCATCATTCTCATCGGCGCCGCCGCGGCGATGGTGTCTCCCTGCCCGTAGGTATAGGGATTCCAGTGACAGAGGAGCCTTTCGCCTCCCGTCCCCCGCCAGACGAAATCACTGGTCTTGAGATCACGCCTCAAGAGTTCGGCGGACGACCCCGGACGGGGAAACCAGCGGGAGTCCGCGTAGTCCGTGCCCGGGTAAAAGCACCCGTCGATCCTGGATAACGCCGTCCGTGTATAGCCGAGGGCGTTGAGTACCGTCGGAAGGGTCGGAACGACCCCGAAGTTGTCAGGCAGGTAGGCAAGCCTCGGCTCCTGATCCATGCCGTTTTCCCTGAGCCACTCCTGGCCTATCAGGTAATCACGGATGATGGCCTCGAGGCCCGGAACGCAGGTGTCGGGGGTTCCCGTGCTGCTGCCGGTCAGTCGAAACCTCCCCTCGTTTATTAGCTTTCGCACCGACTCCCTTCGTTTCGGTCTGCGCTCCCAGTACATCTTCAGGAAAAATATACATTCTATGCCGAAGATTCTCCTCGGGTCGGCCTCACACTCCTTAACGGCCCGGTCGAGCAATCTCCTGATTCTCAGCCTGTAGTATTCCTTGGAGGTAAACATCCAGTTGGGGTCCCAGTGGCTGGACTCGCTGAAAAGCAATACCTTCTCGGCATCATCGGGGATTCCAAGCCTTTTCCTCAGTTCAGCTTCTCGTTCAGAAGTCATCATAGAGACGTCCTCCAAAAAGGTAATTTAGATTGGATTTTAGTAGATGAGGTACGAAAGGTCAAGGACAAACGCCTCACCGTTATTGACGAAAGTATCTGTAAATCAACCCTCCACTACCGATTCGTCCACGAAAACAAGTCCCCCTTACGAGTAATAGTTGGAAACAAGATTGGTTAATATATTAGGTATAGATCATTGCACTGCCTAACCTGTTCTCAATAAAATTTTTATAATTTAATATTGGAAAATGATCTATTAAATGTTATATTTAATATACCCTTGGTAACCATCAGGTGATATCTGTTTTTTTATTATATGCCGAGAGAGCGGAGATTGACCCAAGCCTTATACCCCTTTTGGATTAACCGGAGAGTCCTGTCTTGACTTACAATATAGAAACGTTAGATTTTTTAAAGGATTTGAGATGACTGAAAAGAGCGTTGCAAATGTAGTGATCAGGGTTACCCTTGACGCCACGGAAGATGTCATGGGCAAAAACGGGATGAAGGCCCTGATGAACTATGCGGGGATGTCCCACCTTTTCGAAAACATGCCCGATTATTCTCCGGAGAAGGGTTTTACAGACGACGATCTGAAGGCCATCGACCAGAGTTTCTTAAAGATCCTCGGGATCTCTGGAACCATGGCGCTGTATCGCGTTATCGGCAGGGCGGCCGGCAGGTACCCTATAGAGCTGGGGATATTCGATGGATTTAAGAGCCTTCCGACCGATGAGAAGCTTCTCAAAGTAATAGAACAGATACCGATATTTACGGGAAGGGGAACGGTGTTTATGGAAGAAGACACTATCGTATATGATAATCCCCTGTGTGCCTTCTGTGAGAGACAGGAGTCTACGAAACCGATCTGCAGCTTTGTAAGCGGCCTGATGGACGAATTCATCGCCTGGTCGGGCAAGAAAGACCTGCGGGCGGTGGAGACCCGGTGCAAGGCCATGGACTCCGATTCCTGCAGGTACGAGATTTTACCAAAGGAGTAGGTTGACGGCGATACAAATCAATTGTGTGACTCCCAGATTACTTTTAGGATTACTATTGTAGCCTTAATGATGTCAGCCCTATATAATATATTCTATACATTACAGACTCATAAAAGCAGCGTCTATTCAAAAACGGGGAAAAAACCACGTTAAAGAGAGATTAACAGTAGATAGAACGGACAGTAAAAAAGGAGCAAAGAAGTCTTGACGCTGAAGTTTCGTAAGTTTGGACAACTTATGAGTCTTCGATAATTCAAATATTTTTGGAGATTATCGACATGGACACCTTACATATTAAAAAACTTAATTTGTTCAAAGAGTTGAACGACGAAGAGCTTGACACCGTCTCCAAATTATTGATG
>CAZIWT010000056.1:0-21321 GCA_964542895.1 uncultured Thermodesulfobacteriota bacterium | reverse complement strand
GCGTTTTGTCAAGCATTTTCGTAAAAATGATTTTATTTAATGATATTTATCACTTGACAAAGAGAAATCATAAAAATATAATTGAGCAACGCTCAAAAATTGTAACTTAAGGGCCTCTGTTTGGATTCGTAAATGGCCGAAAAGACAAAGAAAATGAACGATGTTCAGAAAGATCTGAAAAAGATAGCGAAAGGTCTCAAGAATAATAAAGAGGGGGGAGACAAGAAAGAGAGGATCCTCGCCGCTGCGGAGATGATCTTTGCCGAAAAGGGGTACTTCGAGACCACCGTCTCGGAAATAGCCAAAGAGGCGGGCGTCGCGGAGGGGACTATCTACGAGTATTTTGAAAACAAGAAGGACCTCCTTTACGCGGTTCCCGAACAGAATACCATCGAATATGCCGACTTCGTTCTGAATCACCTCCAGGGAATAAAAGGGGCCACCAACAAGCTGAGAAAGATAATCTGGTGCCAGCTCCACTACTTCAGGACCCACAGGAACTACACGAAGATCGTGACCCTCGAGATAAGGAGGGGGCCAGATTATTTCAAGAGCAAGGCCTACGAGAACCTGAAGCTCTACTCCGACCTGATACTCTCCATCGTCCGCGAGGGAATAAAGGACGGGGAGATCGCTCCCGACGTCAGCCCGCACATTACCAGAGATATGATATTGGGGACCATCGAGCATATCTCCATACCATGGCTCGTCTTCGGGCGGGAGATTCCCATCGAGGACCTCGTTGAAGATATATGCAGGATTATCTTTACCGGTCTCTTTGTAAAGGAGAAGACCTTTAAGGTGAACATGAACGGAATAATGACCGGTTTTGACGACGGTGATGATTAAAATGTAAGATAATATAACTCACTAAATATTACTTATCAGAGGAGGCTTTTATGGCAGACAAATCTAAACTGGGAATGGAATTTCCCGCATTCACCTACGAGGTGGAAAAGGGAAAGGTCGCCGAGTTCGCCATGGCGATCTCGCAGAAGGAAAGCAAGGAGCAGGTGGACCAGGTTTATGCAGATCAGAAGGCCGCAAAGGATGCGGGCTACGACGACATCATACCACCCCCCACCTTCCAGACCTGCTTTGCCCTGTGGGGCGGCGGCGGACTTATGCCGATGATAACGGCGCTGGGGATCAATCTGGGAAGGCTGCTTCACGGCGAGGAGGAGTACGAGTACTTCAAGCCGGTTCACCCCGGGGACGTAATCACGTGCCAGACCAAGGTAACGGATATCTACGAGAAGGAGAAGAAGAACAAGCCCGGGAAGTTCATGGAGTTTACCGTGCTCGAAACGGAGATGAAAAACCAAAAGGGTGAAGTGGTTATCAAGAGTCGCTCAACACTGGTCGAGAGGTAGGAGGAAAAAATGGCAAAAGAAATTTATTATGATGATGTCAACGTCGGGGACGAGATGCCTTCTTTTACCTCGGACCCCTTAACCAGAACACACTTCGTGCGCTACGCGGGCGCCTCGGGGGACTTCAATCCCCTCCATCACGACGAGACCTTCGTGAAGCTCTTCGGTATGCCGTCGGTTATCTCCCACGGGATGCTCGTCATGGGAATTACCGGCCGGGCGATAACGAACTGGATTCCCCAGAAGTACCTGAAATCCTTCAAGGTCAGGTTCGCCGGGATGACGATGCCTGCCGACGTAAACGACATGGAAAACACCACGGCAAGGGCCACTGTAACGGTAACTGGAAAAGTCGTAAACAAGGCGGAGGAGAACGGCGATAAAGTTATCGAGTGCGAGATCCAGACCGCGGACGCTAATGGCGAGGTGAAGATCACCGGGACGTTCAAGGCCGCACTGCCCAGTAAATAAGGTACTGGGAATTGGTTGATCACCCAACGGGGCGGGGGTTCGATGGATTAGTGGGGGGGCCCAAAAATGTTTGATAGGGCTGTTTGATGAGGGCCGGCTGCCGTGATATTGATATCGTGATATCGCCGTTGACGGAGGCGCTTGGATTGGGGGTTTGAGAAGTAAATCGAACGAGGCCCTCGACGGCCGTTGCCGGTCGGCCTTAAGACCCGGTTGGACCATCGGTCATCCAGGGCGCGGGGGGATTGATTGATCGTGTTGATTGATTGATATTTTTATTGATATTGACCGGGCTTGGATTATGTAATATCCTCTCCCTGTAGCTCCCGTAGTTGGGCGAGCGGATCCAAACGAAAGGGGCCTGAGATCGATATCGGGACCCGCCTTGGAAGGATGGGACTGTTTTTAAGTCCAGATTGTGGAAAGATGGCAAAGAAAGAAGTTTTGAAAGCAAATATATTACAACTCATTTCAGGAGATGAAAATGGCAGAAATCAAGTTTGATGGAAGAGTGGCGATCGTAACGGGCGCAGGCGCGGGTCTGGGAAAGACCTATGCCCTGGACCTGGCAAAGAGGGGATGTAAGGTTGTAGTCAACGACCTCGGCGGCGCCAGGGACGGCACCGGCGGGAGCAAGTCGGCGGCGGACGCCGTGGTGGACGAGATCAAGGCGGCCGGCGGAGAGGCGGCCCCTAACTACGATAACGTTGCAACGATTGACGGCGGTGAGAATATCGTCAAGACCGCCGTGGACAACTTCGGCAAGGTCGATATCGTAATCAACAACGCCGGAATCTTGAGGGACAAGAGCTTCCTGAAGATGGAAGAGGGCATGTGGGACGCCGTCATGGCGGTACATTTAAGGGGTGCCTATTGTGTAACCCGCCCCGCCTACGCCCTCATGAGGGAGAATAACTTCGGCCGTATTATCTTTACCACATCGGGCGCCGGCCTTTACGGCAACTTCGGTCAGTCGAACTACTCGGCGGCAAAGATGGGTCTTGTAGGGCTTATGAATACGCTCAAGCTCGAGGGGGCCAAGTATAACGTCTTAGTAAATACCATCGCGCCGGTGGCGGCGTCAAGGCTGACTGAAGACGTAATGCCCCCGGAGTTCTTCGAGAAGTTGAAGCCGGAGTTCATCACGCCTCTGGTTGTTTACCTGTCATCCGAGGAGAACAAGGATTCCGGTTACGTCTTTAACGCCGGTATCGGCTGGTACAGCAGGACAGCGATAATGATCGGTGAGGGAACCATCATTGGGGACGGCAAGAAAGAGATCAAGGCGGAAGAGATAATGGACAACTGGGGCAAGATCACAGACATGTCCAAGGCGAAGGAGACGCAGAGCGTTCAGGATACCTTCGCGTACATGATGCCCGTTCTTTCAAAATAAGGACGCAAGTAACGACTGTCTCTATTTGGGTCTTAGGGGCGGAGGGTTATCCTTCGCCCCGGGACTTTTTATTATATTTTATACTTTATACTGATATGCTGATTGGAATAATATCCGATATTCATGGAAACGACAGGGCGCTCAGGGCCACGATCGACGAGATGCCGGAGACCGACATGATCCTCCTCGCGGGAGATATCGCCGGGAGGGCGGTCGATCTGAAAAAGGTCTTTGATATAATCGACGAAAACGAGATAGTTTATATAAAGGGAAACCACGAGGATATGGCGGTCCTCTACTTCGACAACTTCGGAAAAGACGAGACGACCAGAGGTCTTGTCGAGAGGATAAAGGAGGCGCCCTATTCCATGGAGCTTAGCCTCGATGGGAAAAAGATTCTTATGGCGCACGGAAGCCCGTGGAATGCGAAAAACGAGTATATCTACCCGGAGTACGGCGATCTTTCCGCCTTCGATACCCTCGGGTACGACTACATTATATTGGGGCACACGCATATCCCCATGATATTGAGGCGTGAAAACACTACGATAATAAACCCGGGATCTGTGGGGGAGCCCCAGGCGAGCGACCCGAGGCCGAGCTTCGCGCTCCTCGATACAGAATCGGGGGATGCCGGGATTCACTACGTAAAAAACTACCTGGAGGAGAAAAAGCTGAGGTTCATCACACCCTTCCGCTGGAAAAGCTACGACGTCCGTCTCTTCGCAAAAACGGGGAAATAGTCTGGGGGGGTTGGGGGAGCAAATTGAAGGAAACGCTCAAGATTTTCAATAATAGTGCAACTGGTTATTGGTGGTTTTTAGGCCGGGATTGATTGCAAGGCATTTTTATCGTAATAAAGAGTCATAAGTATTTTGGTATACATAGAAGAAGAATTAGGAGAGGGTCTTGAGCGAAAACAGGATGGGGAATCTACCTGTTATCTGATTTTATCTTACGGCCCGGTTTAGAAGTTAATGTTTTAAGAAAATTTATGTGGAATCCACACGTTCTGTAACTTAGGAGGTAAGAAATGTCATTGTTGGAAAAGATTTACACGGAAGAGCATCGGATATTCAGGGATGCGTTGGCCAAGTATTTCGCCGATAACGTAACTCCCTACGCCGATGAGTGGGAGGAGAAGGGGATCGTCCCGAAACAGGCCTGGAAGGACTTCGGGGCGCAGGGCTTTCTCTGCTCCTGGCTCCCGGAGGAGTACGGCGGCGTCGGAGTCGGCTTCGAGTACTCGGTTATAACCCTGGAGGAGATTGCCAAGACAAAACAATCGGGATTTGCCGTATCTCTTCACAGCGATGTGGTGGTTCCATATCTTTATTCTTATGGAAACGAAGAGCAGAAGAAGAAGTGGCTCCCCGGCTGCGCCAGCGGTGACATAATCAGCGCCGTGGCGATGACCGAGCCGAACACCGGCTCCGACCTTGCCGCGATAAAATCCACCGCCGTCAAAAAAGACGGGGGCTATCTCATAAACGGTCAGAAGACCTTCATATCCAACGGTATTAACTGCGACCTCTGCATCGTCGCCGCAAAGACCGACCCGAAGGCGGAACCCGCCTATGCAGGGATCAGCCTTTTTGTGGTTGAAGAAGGCACCCCCGGCTTCAACAAGGGTCAGAAGTTCGACAAGATCGGCATGAAGAGCCAGGACACCGCCGAGATGTTCTTCGAGGACTGCCTCGTCCCGGCGGAAAACCTCCTGGGCGAAGAGGGAGCGGGATTTAGATACCTGATGGAAAAGCTCCAGCAGGAGCGGCTCATTGCCTCGTGGGGGTCCCAGGTGCTGGCGGAAGAGGCGATGAAGGTAACCGTTGAATACTGCAAGAGCCGCGAGGCCTTCGGGAGGCCGATCTCCCGCTTCCAGCACAACTCGTTTAAGCTCGCCGAGATGGCGACCGATATAGAGCTGGGAAGGACGTTCCTCGAAAAGCTGACGATGGATCATATGGAGGGGAAGGACGCAGTGAAACAGGTCTCAATGGCCAAATACTGGGTCTGCGAGATGGCAAACCGCATAGTCCAGGATGGACTCCAGCTCCACGGCGGGTACGGCTACATGGAGGAGTACCTGATCGCCCGCCTCTTTCGGGATGTCAGGATACATACCATCTACGCCGGCACGACCGAGATCATGAAGCTGATCATCTCGAGGCTGATGGGGCTTTAACAATATCCACTGGGGAAGCCTGGAGGAGAGGTTTCAATCCTACGAAAATATCTTAAGAAGGCAATAAGCCCCCTTTCCGCGATGGAAGGGGGCTTTCTTATGGAGGGTGTGTACCTACCTTTTTTTCTATTAATGCCGTCCCCTTAAAATCCCTTGCAAATCCAAGAGGAACAGTTAGAATAGTTAACGGTGATATTTATAATGGGCCTTCAGGAATGGATAAAAATTTGGTCGAAGAGAACCGCCCCCGGTATCGGGAAAGGAGATGGCAGTTTGCGGCGATTCTTGCCTTTTTCCTTGTCCTATCCTGGATATCCCTTGCCGCCGAAGACGCCGACAAGGGCCCTGTCGTAATCTACGGGGACAGCCGGCACGGCCACGCCCTCCACGAGAAGCTGGTGGGTGCGTTTATGACGATGAGACCGGCCGCGGTCTTCAACACCGGGGACCTCGTCACCAGATCCTCGAGCGTCTCTCAATGGAGGAGGTACAACGAGATAGTGTTAAGGATAAGGAGCGAGTCGGAATTCTACCCTGTCAGGGGAAACCACGACGGGAGCCTGAAGACATTTCTCGAGAACGCCGGCGTTCCGGGGGGTCTGTCGTGGTACTCGGTAGATACAAACGGGATACATTTTATAGTTCTCGACAGCGGAAGCAAAATCGGCGAGGGCTCCGAGCAGCGCCTCTGGCTCCTGTCGGACCTTGAAAATGTCCCTAAGGGGACGAAGTTTATCGTGCCGGTTTTTCACCACCCGATCTTCACCAGCGAGGCGGGGGGACACAAGACCGACGAAAAGGGGTGGAGGGCGATCCTCCTTCCCATTTTCGAGGAGCACGGCGTCAAGGTCGTCTTCGCCGGGCACATCCACGCCTACGAGAGGCTGAAATACAACGACATCTATTTCGTGACGACGGGCGGCGGCGGCGCTCCCCTCTACGCCCAAAGGAAGGCGAGCGATTACAGTGAAAAATATCTTTTAAAACACCACTTCTGTACCATCACTGTCTCAGGTGATCTTCTTAAGGTCGATGTGCTCGATATCGATCTCTTACCAATAGACGGCTTTGAGATTCAATACTAATTTGATAAATAGGAAGGGAACTATATTTCAGGTGTAGTTTATGGACAAGATTGACGGGAGCAGTTATTATCGGGATGCAGCTGGTGGATTGAAGTGATTGTAGATAGCCACTCCTTTTTTATCTGTCGATCAAGACTAAGCCCATCTGAATCGAATTATCTGAATAAAGAGCTTTTAAGCCTCAATCTTTTGGGTAGAGCCTTTTTCCCGGTATCACTCCCCTGACGCCGCCCCACGGGTCGTCCACGTCGCCCCTGTACCTTGGGATCAAGTGGACGTGGAGGTGATCGATGGTTTGGCCGGAGGCCCGGCCCACGTTTACGCCGATGTTGTATCCATCGGGATTGTGCTCTCTGTCGAGCCTCTCCTTGAGTATCATTATCGCGTCGTCGATCGCTCTTCGTTCCTCAGTCGATGCCGCAAACCAGTTTGCCACGTGCCTGTTGGTTACGATCAGTGTGTGTCCCGGGGAGACCGAGTACCTGTCCAGGCAGGCGAAGACCAGGTCGTCGCTCATTATCTTTTTGTCTTCCGGCATCTCGCAGAAGACACATCCCTCGACTTTTTTCATTTTAACTTTTTCAATCGAGTTGAAGACGGCCCCTCGCCCTTTAACGTCAGTCGCCGATGATCTTGACCAAGGCGCGCTTTCTCCTCCTGCCGTCGAACTCCCCGTAGAAGATCGCCTCCCAGGGGCCGAAGTCGAGCCTGCTGTTGGTTATGGCGACCACCACCTCCCTCCCCATGATCGTGCGCTTCAGGTGGGCGTCGGCGTTGTCCTCGCCGACGTTGTGCTTGTACTGGCTTACCGGCTCGTGGGGCGCCAGCCCCTCCAGCCACTTGTCGAAATCGCTGTGGAGTCCCGACTCATTGTCGTTGATGAAGACCGAAGCCGTGATGTGCATGGCGTTGACGAGGCAGAGCCCGTCCTTCACGCCGCTCTCCATCACGCACTTCTCCACATCTGGGGTGATATTTACGAATCCCCTCCTCGCGGGGACCTCGAACCACAGCTCTTTTCGATAGCTTTTCATCCTTCCCTCCGCTATAATATGAAAGGTAATGGAAACAGCAATGGTTAATAGTACATCTTACTTTTTGGATTTGCAATATCGGGGCGGAGAAATCAGTAAAAAAATGGCTTCCCTTAATCTGTGGTACAGCTTATGAAGACACTATCCGAGAATATCTTCAGGTATCTCCTTCTTATTAAAGCCGTCTTCCTAATCTTGATGATTCTCTCCGTATCGACGCTTTCGATTCTTTACCTGACCCAATACGACCTCGTCATCGGTTGGTGGATACTGGCCCCCCTCCTCCTGCCGGGCCTCGTCCTTTCGCTCGTCTTCAGATTTCAGGTAGTTGTGGGCAAGATCGAAACTTGGACACCTCCCATTTTCTACATCGAATCTATCTACACAATAGTGATCTCAATTCTGTTCTTCGCAGGACCCATGCACGACATCGCCCTTCTCTTCGGGAGCCACGGCAGGTTTCCCGCCCTGGGGCTTGACGGCACAATGCCGGCAGTCAATCACATCACTCTTCCTCTGGTGCTCTTCCTGCCACCCCTTCTTTTCGGCCTCTATTTCTTTATGAAAAGAGCTATTAAAAAAGGAGGGGGAAGGAGCTGAAATCTCCAATCAGCATCCCTCCCCGTTTCAATGTATAAGTTTTAAGATTCTTAGGCAGTCCAATATCTCAACTGCGGATCGCCGCCCCGCGGCCCGTTATGGTATCTTCAAAAGCAGGGGCGACAGGAGTATCCCCAGGTAGTTTCCGATGGCGTAGCCTATGATTCCGGTCGTTAGGCCGGAGATGATAACCTCCTTATTTTTGAGGGCGCTGGCAACGACCGGCACGAACGGCGGCGAGAAGAGCGCCGACGTGGCTGTTATAATGGTCGTGTCGGTGTCGACCCTGAAGATCGCCGAGAGAATCATGTGCATAATCCAGGAGCCGAAAACGACGAAGAAAGTGTACAGGACAATACCCATCGCCGCGGTGAAGAGTTTGCTGATATCCGCCATCGAGCCGATGACGAGACAGAATCCAATGATTAGGTATTGGCCCAGCTGAAAGGTCATTTTCGTCTCTCTGACCCGCTTTAAAAAGGAGGCGGCTATACCGAGAGTCGTGATGGTGAGCATCAATACCGCCATGTTGTACTCATTGGGCAAAATGCTGTAGAGTCCCCCACCTACGGCGAAGATGCCGATGGAGAGCAGAAGCATGAGAGAGAGAGGACGGACGATCTTGCCTGTGAATATACCCGTGTAATCGTTGATATCGCTGGTCTCATGGATATATTCCTGCTCGATGTTTTCCCCCGACACTTCTACCTTTACGTCCGCCTGCTCGAATTTTGGGAGAAAGAGGTTCAAAAACTTCTGGCCGAACAGGAGGATGAAGAAGAACCAGGGCGTGCACGCCAGCATGTCGGCAGTGTTTGTCAGGACGATCAGCTCCTCCGAGGCCTTCAGGCCCAGCCCGATGGCGCTGAGATTCGGGCTGCCCCCGGTATATACCCCGACGAGCATTCCGCCCACCTTCCACGCCTCATCCTGTATGGAGTCTCTGAAGATTATGTATCCTATCGTTATTACCGCAAGGACCGATGTGACCATCAAGATAAGGGATATAAAGGTTCTCGGAGCGAGCCTAAACCATCTTTTGATATCCATGCTGAATAGCATCAGGGGGATCGCAAGGGGAACCGTGATCGTCATGAACATCTCCTGAAGTCCTTTCGCGTTTTCAGGAACCGCCCATATAAGGGTCATCAAAATCCCCATGGCGTAGCAGATTATGCCGGTGCCGATCTTATCGATTACCGGGTATCTCTGGGCAAAAAAGATGATAAAAGCCGGGAATAAAATATAAAACAGCGAGAGGAGAATAAGGTGGATTAGATTTAACGAAATTTCCATAGGTTCAATTTCCTTTATAAGTCTGTCAAAATATTAGCTGTAACACTATCACTACAATTCATTATGTCAAGCTTAAAGTTGAAGGCAATTGCTTCCATCCCTTGATTAGTAGCGAAAAAGGGATTATATTATAATAAAGATTACTAAATGGATGGAGGACTGGCCATGAAGACAATAAAAATAAAGGGTATGTCGTGCGGACACTGTATAAGGGCGGTGACCGAGGCCTTGGAGGGTGTTGACGGGATCGAGAACGTCTCGGTGAGCCTAGAGATGGGAAGCGCCACCTTCGATGATGACGGATCGGTAAATATGGACGCCTTACGCAGTGCGATTGAGGACGCAGGATATGAAGTCGGATAAGGTGGCGTTCAAGGTTTCGGGGATGGAGTGCGCGAGCTGCGTGGTCCGCCTCGAAAAGGGGCTTAAGGAGCTTGACGGCGTTGAGGAGGCCGAGATAAACCTCGCCTCCGACAAGGCCACCGTATCCTATGACCCGGATAAGTTAAGCACACAGGTGATGGAGAAGAGGGTCTCCGACCTCGGCTACAAGGTCGTCGATACAGTCGACCGGGATGGACCGGGGGAAAATTCGATCACCTTCTCCGTCGGCGGCATGACCTGCGCCGCCTGCGTGAGGAGGGTGGAGAAGGCGGTCTCGAAAATCGAGGGAGTTTCCAATGCCTCGGTAAACCTCGCGACGAACAGGGCCTCCGTGAACTACGATCCTAAAAAAGCCGGACTAAAGGAGCTGAAAGATACGGTATCCAAGGCGGGATACGAGTTCCTGGGCGTTGTGGGGGAGACGGCGGAGGACCCCATCGAGGCGGAAAAAGTGAGGGAGATACGCCTGCTGACGATAAAGTTCATCGTCGGCGTCCTTCTCTCAGCGGTTGTTTTCATCGGCTCGATGCCGAGGCTTTTTCCCTTTGTTGCCGGAATCGACAGGGGGATTCTGATGCCTTCTCTTCTCGTGCTTACTACGCCGGTCCTCTTCTGGGTGGGGAGCCGTTTTTTTATTGGCGCCGTGAAGGCGCTCCTGAAGGGGACATCCGACATGAACAGCCTCGTGGCTATGGGTTCCCTCTCCGCATACCTATATTCCGCGGCGGTGGTTTTCTTCCCCGATTTCTTTGTAAGGGCCGGGGTCACCCCCCACGTCTACTTCGACGGTGCGGCGATGATCGTGACCCTGATCCTCCTGGGGAGGCTTTTGGAGGCGAAGGCGAAGGGTAAGGCGAGCTCCGCCATAAAGAGACTTTTCGACCTTCGCGCCAAGACCGCGAGGGTGATAAGGGAGGGCGTAGAGGAGGATGTTCTGGTGGAGGAGCTTCTTCCGGGCGACAAGATCCTCGTCAGGCCCGGGGAGAAGATCCCCACCGACGGCGTCGTCGTTTCCGGGTCGTCCTACGTGGACGAGTCTATGCTGACGGGAGAAAGCATTCCGACAGAAAAGGTTAAGGGGAGCGAGGTCTTTGGCGCCACGCTCAACAGCTCCGGGAGCATTACGTTTAAGGCGACAAAGGTGGGGGCGGATACCGCCCTCTCCCAGATAATCAGGTTGGTGGAAGAGGCGCAGGGGTCGAAGGCGCCAATCCAGCGGCTGGCGGACAGGGTGGCGGCGGTCTTCGTCCCGGCGGTGATTACTATCGCCGCGGTAACCTTTCTGATATGGTATTTTATCGTGCCGGGGCACGATCTCTCCAGGGCGCTTCTGAACTTCGTGTCGGTTCTCATAATCTCGTGCCCGTGCGCCATGGGGCTCGCCACGCCCACCGCGATCATGGTGGGAACCGGCCTGGGGGCCGAGAGCGGGATACTAATCAAGGGTGGGGAGAGCCTTGAAAAAATATACAAGCTCGACACCGTTGTGTTCGACAAGACCGGAACGCTGACTAAGGGGGAGCCGGTGGTCACCGATATTGTAACGAACTCGGGCGTGGACCAAAAGAAGCTTCTTACCGCCGCGGTGTCGGTGGAGGCGCTTTCCGAGCACCCCCTCGCCGGGGCGATAGTGAAGAGGGGTAAAGTAGAAAAGATCAAGCCCCGGGCCGTCTCCGATTTCGAGGCGCTGACGGGGCTGGGGGCGGCGGCCACCGTAAATATCAATGGGGGAAAGAGGGTTACGGTGGGAAGCCTGAATCTCGTGTCGGAGGGTGCCAAGGTTACTGATCGGCTCCTTCAAAAATCGAAGAGGATTCTTGAGGAGGGAAAGACGGTCGTTTTCGTTTCGGAGGAGGGTGCTGTCCTCGGATTTCTGGCCATCCGCGACGAGCCGAAGGCAAGCGCAAAAGGCGCGGTAACGGCCCTCAAGGATATGGGGCTCGACGTTGGGATGATCACGGGCGACAACGAGGCCACCGCGGTAGCTATCGGGAAAGAGGTGGGAATCGAGAGGGTCCTCTCCGGGGTCCTCCCCGGCGACAAGGCAAAAGAGATCGAGAGGCTTAGAGGGGATAAAGGAGGCGGGAGATTGGTGGCGATGGTGGGCGACGGCATAAACGACGCCCCGGCCCTGGCCCAGGCGGATACCGGCATTGCCATAGGCGCCGGGACGGACGTTGCGGTCGAGGCTTCCGACATCACGCTTATAAAAGAAGATTTAATGAACGTGCCGAACTCGATAGTCCTGTCGAAGCTCACCATGAGGGCGATCAAGCAGAACCTCTTCTGGGCCTTTTTCTACAACACCCTCGGTATCCCCGTGGCGGCCGGCGCCCTCTACCCGATCTTCGGGATATTTTTAAGCCCAGTCTTTGCGGCGGCGGCGATGGCGTTCAGCTCCGTCTCGGTGGTGGGAAACTCGCTGAGGCTGAGGGGCGTGTGGAGGAGGAATAAGATATCGGGGTCGTGATTAAAAATGCTTTTTCTCCCCGGTCGACGCAATTTATAATCTGTTCCGTTGTTTCGGCGAGGATTACTTATCTGCATCCGGTTTTTTTATAAAATTGTTTACATCAAATTCTTTCTGTTCAAGCCCCGCCAAATGGAGTGCAATTTGAGCCTGTGCGACCGACTTGATTTTTTTGTCTTCTATTTGTTTCAGTATTTTTTCTGAAATACGTAAGTTTTTATCCGTTCGTAATCGGTCATAAAGTTCTGTTGCCCTTTGTCTGGTCTTTTCGGCTTGTACAAAGAATAATGCAGCTACTGCGTCAATAACAATTCCGGGCAGGATATTTAGAATAGTAGCCCATTGTTCTAGATCAACCAAGGTGGTTGCATATAAGATATATGCAAAACCTGCTGAGGCAGCAATCAGGCTGAACCAGAATTGAGCCGCTGCCTGAGAAATGGCCTGAATGTGATAGTTCCTAACGAGCTTTTGCACAAGATCGGTTTGTACAATTTGATCAGTTATTACATCGTCTAATAATTGCAGATCACCCTTTAGTTTAGGTGTTATTTCAGCAATTTTAACACCTTTAGTCGATTTAGTGGAAGGGGTTCTAAATAAATTGGTTCTAAACTCTTCTCCCTTTTTTTCTGCCGCCTCTATTGCGTCGTCAATTTCCTTTCTTTTCTCTTTTTGTTTGCGAGTAGTTGAAGAAGCAAGATAGGCTGTAAATATACCCGCAAGTGTACCTATAACAACTATAAATATTGAGGAAAGGAATACATTGCGTAATATATCGAGCATTTCATTTTTCCTTTAAATAAGGTTAATTAAAATAATACAATTTTATTAAGAGCTATTTAGTAATTTATATTGTTATAATATACTTCAAGTGATATTCAATTGTCAAGTTATTTATTATCATGATTTTTGCTTATAAAGTAGGCCAATTTTTTTGAAAATTTTGAAAGAAGTCCCGTTGACTTCTGCCGTTACAAAGTAGTAAAAAGGTGAAAGGTAATACTATGTCATTCCCGCATATGCGGGAAACCAGTCGGGATGGTCTGTGCGTTGGGTGGCACTGACAAGCTCCGGCTTGTCAGTGGAAGGCTCAATTAAAGATAAATACACAACACGGACAAACAAGTTTGTCCGTGCCACCCATCGCCGGTTTGGAATAAAGAGTAGTGTCATTCTGTCATTCCCGTGAAAACGGGAATCCAGAATGATATCAATCCCTGCATACGCAGGGACAGGCTGGATTCCCAGTGGTGCTGGGAATGACAGCATAATTCATAGCCAAACTGTGAACGACATAACAATTCTCAATCGAGTTAGAGACGACAGAATCATGTGTTCCCATAAGTTGTTAAAGTGACCGAATATAAAAGGTTCCTTTATCCGGCTTGGAATGGTAAAATAAGTATAGAATAGGGAACTGCCGGATATTCTGAAGAAAAATAGGTTTTAGACTCTCTAAGTTCTTATAACAGGAGGCAAAATGCTCGTTCTTGGATTCCAGGGAAGCCCGAGGAGTGGGGGAAACACCGACCGCCTCCTCTCGGCGTTCTTGGACGAGGCTGAAAGGCTCGGCGCCGAGACGATCAAGATTGAGGTCGGGAAGATGAAGATCTCCCACTGCGTGGAGTGCCGCACCTGCGAGAGGAAGGGCTTCTGCGCGGTAAACGACGAGATGCAGGGGATATACCCCCTCATTTGGAGGGCGGACCTTATCGTCCTTGCAAGCCCGATCTTCTTCTACGGCCTCACCGGGATGGTAAAGGCGGTCGTGGACCGCGCCCAGGCGCTCTGGGCCAGGCGATACGTCCTGAAGATTAACGACCCGGGCGTAAACGTAAGGAGGGGGCTCCTTTTGGCGTTGGGCGCCACCAAGGGGGATAACCTCTTCAACGGCGTGTCGCTCGAGGCGAAGTATTTCTTCGACGCTGTGGGCGCCTCCTACGGTGACAAGCTGACCTACAAGAAGGTCGAGAACCCGGGGGATATAGAGAAGCACCCAACGGCGATGGAGGATGTCAGAGAGAAGGCGCGAGAGATGGCGGCTCCCCTTGTCAATCGGAGGAAGGTTCTCTACATCTGCACGGAGAACGCCAGCAGGAGCCAGATGGCCTGGGCATTCACGAGGTACAAATACGGCGATCGGATAGAGGCGATGAGCGCCGGCAGCAGCCCCGCAGAGAAGATCAACGATGTCATGGCCGAGGCGATGGCGGAGAAAGGGATTGACATGGCCTACATAACTCCGAGGTCCTTGAACGACGCCCTCGAGACCTTTACACCCGATATGGTCGTGACAATGGGGTGTGTAAATGCATGCCCGGTAATCCCCGGTGCCGAGATCGTCGACTGGGACCTCCCTGATCCGGCGGGAAAGCCGATCTCCACCATGAGGGAGGTAAGGGACGAGATAGAGAAGAGGGTAAAGAAGATCGTCTGAGTCGATCGGATCGGTTGATTTGATAAAAAATTCTTCTTTTATCTTAAAAATTTCCACATTCAATATTTACATATCCCCACCGCGGTGATAGAATATACAGTATAGCTGAAAGGTTATTGAGGATTGGAGACGGTGGATAGATACGAGTGTAAAGTCTGCAACTACATTTACGTCCCCGAGGACGGCGATCCGAAGAGCGGGATTCCCGCCGATACATCCTTCAAGGATCTTCCAAAAATGTGGATCTGTCCCGTCTGCGGCTCGGACAAGAGCGATTTTGAAAAGGAGAGATAAAAAACCCTCTTACCGGATTAAAGCAGTCCAAACAATATCAAGATGCTCGCCGGGGAGAATGTATAACTATTCGTGATGCTGCGGATTTTATGAGGACTTGAATAGGTCTTCTTAACGACTTGAGAAGCGCTAATAACGAGGGAGTCAAGGATGGGGAAAGCCAAGGTGATTATCTACACCACGCCGACCTGTCCCTACTGCAATAGGGCAAAGGAGTTCTTTGAAGATTCCGGGATCGAGTTCATCAACCGCGATGTAACGAAGGACGGGGGCGCCCTTGCCGAGATGAGGAAACTGACCGATGACGACATCAGGGTCCCAGTGATCAGCGTCGACGGCGATGTAATTGTCGGATTCGACCAGTTGTTCATAGAGAGGGCGCTGGGCGGGCAAAAGAAGAAGGGCTGATTCATTTTGAGAGAGACACGATGTCTTGAAGGCTTTCGGGATCTGGAGAATACTGAAGGGGGGAGGGAGGGGGGAAGGTGAAAGGGAAAAGGGTGATGTCTAATCGGCCCTATTTTTTCTTTTAAAACGGCAGTTGTCCGACAGTCGGATTGGGTGCTCGGACGATTTCATTGAGATAAATGACAAAGGATATTTCAGGTACAAGTAATGTCAACAGGGCTTAAGAGGGGGGACTACGGCGCCCTCGAGGACCTGCTCAGGGAGATGCTGGGGCTGGATGAGTCTCCCATCGGTTTTAGCTACACCGACCTGGAGCCGAAGGATGCAAGAACCGCCACGAAGAAGAGCCGGGTCTGCATATATCCATTCCTGAACAGGGCGAGAAAGGGGGAGGCGGTCTATTTTTCGAGGAAGTGGCTGGCGTGCCGCGGGGGCGCCTTTTACCTAGGGTTCAAGAAGAGCCTGATGAAGGGGATCGGGCACTTTCTCTCCCACGGAATTCCCGGCAGGATCGAGGGGGAGCGGTTCAAGAAGACGCCGGAGCTTGGGGAGGCCCTTTCCGATGAAATAGAGTTCGTTCCCGCAGCGGGCGAATATATAGTCTTTAGGCCGCTCAAGGATTTCACCGAAGAGGAGCCGCCCGAGGCGGTCAGCATCTACGGCAACGCCGACATTATGGGCGCGATGATCGTAATGGCGAACTACGCCCGGGAGGGAAGCGACGCGGTGATAACCGAGTTCAGCTCCGGTTGCTATAACATCGTCACCGAGCCGAGGATCCAGTCGAGAAGCAAGAGCCCCAAGGCGGTTCTGGGGAGCTTCGACATCGCATGCCGGCCCTTTATCGATCCCTCGACAATGACCTTCTCGATGACCACGGATCATCTTTGGGATATGGCGATGGATATGGGCGAGAGCTTTCTCACGATAGACCCGTGGCTCAAGATAAGGGGTCGAAGGGGCGGGGGGAAGTAAGCCACCGATGCAGCGGTGCCGATAGATGGTTTCGTTTCGCGGCGATCTGATTCCGGCTCGGTTTTTGGTTCGGGAAAACCGCTTCCTGGCAAAGGTGGATATCGGGGGGAAGATTAATCTCGCCCACATACCGAACACGGGAAGGTTAAGGGAGTTACTCACCGGGGGGAGGGGGGTATACCTTGCCCGCGCGGACAATTCTAACCGCAAGACTAAATACACCGTTGTCCTCGCCGATATGGAGGGGACATTAGTCTCGATCGATTCGGTCGTGGTCAACCGGATGGTCCACGAATATCTCGCAGATAAAAGATTCCCGCCGTTTTCATCCTACGACAATATAAAGAGGGAGTGGAGGTTTGAGAACAGCAGGTTCGACCTCCTCCTCTCCAGAAGCGAATCCACCGGCCCCGACGAAACCCCCGACCTCGTAATCGAGGTCAAGGGGGTTACGCTTGTAAAAGACGGCGTCGCCCTTTTCCCGGACGCCGAGACTCTCCGGGGGACGAAGCACCTGACCGAGCTGATCAAGCTGAAGGGGATTGGATACCGCGCGGCGGTTATCTTCGTTGCCCAGAGGGGGGACGTGACCTCCTTTTGTCCGAACACCGCAAACGACCCCCGCTTTTCCGGGGCGCTTACTGAGGCGAAAGAGGGAGGCGTCGAGATATACGCTTTTTCCTCGAACGTTACGCTCAAGGGGATAGAAATACAGAAAGAGATTCCCGTTGACCTCTGATATAGACCAAATTATTCCCTTGACAACCATTGAGTCCAAAAGTAAAATAGTATAAACATGGTAGTAATTACTTTTAGCGGTTACGCTCGCAACTATTTTCACCGCAACTATTTTCAATATTGTCGCTGCCGAAACGAAGTAAGGGGATGTTTGTCTAAAAAGTTTTTTTAAGGGAGTAAAACCATGAGCTGCAAAGATAGAGATTACGGAAAGAATGTAAACAGAAGGGGATTTATCGGCTTTATAGTTTCGCTTGTTGCATCACTTTCGGTGCTGGCACCCCTTAAGGCCTTTTCAAAGGAGAAGTGGGTGTCGGTGGGTATGAAAGACGATTTCACGGATGGCGGATTCAAGGTGATCAAGAAGGAAAAGCTCTTTATATTTCGGAATGGGGAGAGCTTCACCGCCATGTCCGGAGCGTGTACGCACGTCGGGTGTCTCGTGGAGAAAAAGCCGGACGGCTCGTACCTATGCCCGTGCCACGCCTCCAAGTTCGACGAGCACGGCCACGTAATAGAAGGAAGCAAGGCGAAGAAGGACCTCATCTGGCACAACGTAAAGGTGGAGGCAACCGGCGAGGTCATGGTCGACGTCAAGAGTAAGATAATGATGGAGGGGAAGTAGGCTGTTAGTCCAAATATTGATAAGCTTGATAAATTAGTAGGGGCGGGTTTTAAGATCCGCCCTTTTTTTATAGTCAAACATGTCTAATTGCTTTTCGATTCATAGATCATATCTATTCGGCATAAGCAGTGGACGGGATTTCAAAGCGAAAACCCCGTTGACACGGGCCGTGTCGTCAAGTAAAATCCTCTATATAAGATTAACAATCTTTCAGGGGACACAATGGAACTCGCTATCGAGAAAGAAATAATTGGCCTCCTAATTGTCGTCACGTCGGTCGCCATGATCGTAAGGAGAATAAAGCTCCCATACACCGTGGCGCTCGTCATAGTGGGGCTGGCCTTAGGCTTCTTCCACGCCCTCCCCGACCTCCACCTCACCCCGGAGATACTCTTCTTCGTGCTTTTGCCGTCGCTGCTTTTTGAGGCGGCGTTTCACCTCGACATCAGAGACTTTCTCAGAAACGCCTGGACGATCGTGATCCTGGCGGTGCCCGGCGTCCTCTTTACGATGGCCGTCGTTGCGGGGATCGTCTTTCTGGGGCTCGGGTGGAGCCAGCCGGCAGTAGCCGTGAGCACGGGCGCCGTCCTGCTGTTCGGCGCGCTCATCGCCGCGACCGACCCGATAAGCGTGCTTGCGATCTTCAAGAAGCTCGGGATATCGAAAAAGCTCACCGTGATGATAGAGGGGGAGAGCCTCTTCAACGACGGCACCGCAGTCGTGATCTTCACCATAGTCCTGGCCGCCATAAACGGCGGCGGGATCGGGATAGCCGCGGGCATCCAGAAGTTCATCATAGTCGTTGCCGGCGGAATCGCCGTGGGGGCGTGCCTTGGTCTATTCATGAGCATCCTGACCGCCCAGGTGGACGACCACCTGATCGAGATCACGCTGACGTCGATCTTGGCCTACGGCTCGTACCTCGTGGCGGAGGAGCTTCATGTGTCGGGCGTCATCGCCGTTGTCGTCGCCGGGATGATGAGCGGAAACTTCGGCACGAAGTACGGGATGTCCCCATCCACCAAGCTCGCCGTATCCTCCTTCTGGGAGTACGTGGTCTTCGTGGTCAACTCTATCGTCTTTATCCTGATAGGGATAGAACTTACCGTGGCGAAAATTCTCGACAATATCGTCCCCATCCTCATCGCCTGGGGGGCGGTGCTCATCTCTCGGCTCATGGTGATATATCTCACGAGGCCCATCGTCAACCGGATCGGAGGCGGGATCTATGTTTCCCTCAGGTGGGCCATGGTCCTCGTCTGGGGGGGGATAAGGGGCTCCATCTCGATGGTGCTGGTCCTCTCCCTGCCCCAGGATTTCGCATACAGGGAGCTGATCCTCTCGATGACGTTCGGGGTTGTGTTCCTGACGCTCATAGGCCAAGGAATGACGATGAGGCCGCTCTTGAGGCGTTTGGGCCTCGTTACCGGCCCCACCGAGGAGCGGGAGGCTTACGAAATATACCGAGGGGGGCTTTCCGCCGTGGGCCGGGCCATGGAGGAGATCGAGGGGATGGCGAAGAAAAAAGAGATATCGACGAGCGTCTACAGAAAACTGAAAGAGCAGTACGTGGAGAGGTCGAAGGCGCTGGAAAAGGGGCTTTCCGATCTCCACCTCGAAAAGGACTTTCTGAAGGAGGAGGAGCTGATCTCGGTCAGGAGGCACCTTCTGATCGTGGAGAAGGACGCGATAAAGAGCGCATACGGCCAGGGGCTGATCTCCGATGACGCCATGAGGGAGCTGACCAAGGAGATTGACGCCAAGCTGGATATAATGGAGGAGGGAGATGATGATGGGGCAGGGGAGGGTGACTGAGATTCGATATAGAGATGTGCCGTTTTCGGATGGTCGGCGGCATGCATCGATACTTTTAATAAGTTTAACGACCTTTATTGGTAAGAATATTTCAAATTTCCAACCTGCAGCACAAAGTAGTTTTTGTAAAAAGGAACCAAAGATGAAAAAGTTTATTAGGGCGGTGACGCTGTTGTTTATTGTTTTTACTGTGGCGGTTTTTCTAATAAATTTTACGGGTCCGGAAGATGCTTATTCAAAGGATTACTCCGCCGACGATTGGTACAGGGGCTGGAGAAATCATAAGGACGATCCCGAACAGAAGAACAGGGAGTGGGCCGTAAGGGCCTTTAATACGGGATACAAAATGGACATGGCGAAAAAATCATACCGAAAGATTTTGACCTTGTACGCTTTCAGAGGCTACATCCAGGAGATCACGCTGGACGGCCTGGTAGGCGTAAAGGCGAGGGGAGAGAGCTTCCTTCTCGCAACCTTCAATCCGTATGCCGAAGATATTCATAACAAGCACGAGGCCATTGTTTTAAAAAACCTCTTCGAGATGGAGGGGGGAAGGGAGGGGAAAATCAAGTTTTACTTCATCGATATTTCATTAGATTTTGAAAGGGCGAAAAGGGAGTTTAAAGAGGTAAACCTGATTGAGGACGTTGGACTGATACAGTACATTTTTAAAGACGGGGCATTTATAACCGACGCCTGTGCGGGAGTGCCCCGGAGCTCTGATGCAATTCTCTCCGATTTGACGCTGCCTAAAGACGAAAAGGAGATAGATAATTTCAGGAGGTGGATGGAAAATTTCAATCCCGGCAAGCCCGGATTGATCCTTTATGAAGGGAGGCGCAACAACCCAACCTACAAACCAAAACCGAAGCCTTAACCTAATCCCAAAAAACCGAACGAAGGGGTGCCGGTGCATCTGTAATCAACCGGGCGGCTTGAAACAGTTTTTATCCAAAGGAGCTTGGTATGAAAAAGTTAATCAGGGCTATGACGCCCTTCATTCTTGTTTTTGCCGCGGCGGTTTTTGTAAAAGAAACAAGAGCCTTTAAGGAAATCATTTAGAAAGAAAAATAGCATGAAACCGAAACTAAAAACAATATTTGCCATTATCCTTGTATTGTTTCTTGTGGTTAGCGTCTCCTATATGGTAAAAAAAGAACTATTTGACGATCCGTCAAAGGAAAAGGATTCCACAGATACATCTATAATCAGTGAAACACCCGATAAATCTCAACCTGATTTAAATACTCTGGCAAAGGATGCGGTCGTCGTTTACTACTTCCATGGATATTACCGCTGTAGAACTTGTTTGACCATCGAGGCATGGACGAGAGAGGCTGTTGTTTCCGGTTTCCCTGATGAGTTAAGGGACGGCCGTCTTAAATTTCTTTCTTACAATATGCAGGATCCTGTAAACGAGGCTTACGTAAATGATTTTCAGCTGGCATATTATGTCGTGGTGCTTGAAAGAATAAAAGACGGGGAAAGGAAAGAATGGAAGAAGCTGGAAAAAATCTGGGACCTTATCAAAGATGAAGATGCATTTATTAAATATGTTCAAGATGAAACAAGAATTTGTTTAGAAAGAATTGAAGAATGACAAATTTATGTGCTGCGATAGCTACTGCATTTTGGCTTGGAATTCTTACTTCTGTTAGCCCGTGTCCGCTTACCACGAATATTGTCGCAATATCATATGTCGGGAAAAAAGTAACAAGTACCAGACAGGTCT
>CAZIWT010000055.1:0-21849 GCA_964542895.1 uncultured Thermodesulfobacteriota bacterium | reverse complement strand
TTTCCAGAAGACTGATTACTGTCATATTGTTAGAAGCTCAATTGATTTTAACCAAATAAAAAAATTCGGCGGAGCCTTTTTTTAGGCCCCGCCGAAACCATTGGGCTTATTTTACTTTATCCCCCACTTCTTTTCAAGCTCGGAAATCGTATCACCCTTCTTAACCTCTGCAAGCCCCTTGTTGATCAGTGCGAGAATCTCGCTGTTCCCTTTTTTGACAACGATACCCAAGGGTTCAAGGTCACCCTCGTTCAGGTCGGAGTTGACAACCGTCAGCTTGTCTTTGTATGCTTCGTTTTTAAGTGCATAATCAAAGGCAACGGGATGGTCACATACGATCGCAATAACGTCCCCTCTGACGAGGGCTTCGATGGACAGTGTAACATCATCGTACGGTACAAGCTCGACCTTGTCGTTCTTGCTGATGAAGATGGCACCTGTGGTTCCGTTCTGGGCACCGATTTTCTTTCCGGCCAGATCGTCAAGAACCGTAACACCCTCGGCATCTTCGTTTTTGAGAATCAGCGCCTGGCTGATGGCATAATAAGAGTCTGAGAAATCGTATTGCTTTTTCCTCTCGTCGGTGATGCTAACAGATGAAAAAATCGCATCGTACTTTTCAGCATTGAGTCCGTTAAAAATACCGTCCCAGTTGACATTAACAAACTCCACCTCAAAACCGCCTGCCTTCGCGATTGCATTCATTAAATCGATGTCAAATCCGACGATCTCATCCGTTTCAGTATCTACACTTTCAAACGGGGGCCATGTCGCATCCGTGGCTATCTTGAGTTTTACCATCTCCTCCGCACCTTCCATGCCCTCTTCCATACCCTCTTCCATACCCTCGTCTTTCGGGGCGCATCCCTGCACTATCAAGATCGAGCCAAGGGCCAGGGCGAAAACAAAAAACAACGCTAAAAGTTTCTTGTTCATAGAAATTATCCTCCATGTTTTGTAGAAAAACTTACAACTTTCCTTTTTTACCACATATTCAAATGGATTACAACTCCATTCAAAACAACATATTAATCAAAAAGATGCCAACCCGTCAAAAATCTTTCCAGCCACCGAAAATCCACCCACCCCGCTAAAATCCTCACACCTACTCCCGCCCCCATCAATATCTAAGGATAATACCAATAAAAAGTGCTTATGTCAATAGATAAATTTATATAAATGACAACTCCTGAATAAAATCTTTTAATTTATCCTATTTCTATCCCTTACAATAGGACTAATCACCGATCTCCACCACCAGCCGAACGAGGTTTTTGACAAGTATCTCCACCATCTTGTCACCCTTCTCCTTGCCGGCGCGCTTCGGATCGCCCCATACGCCGGTCTTCCAATACTCCCTCGTATTTCTCACCAAAAAAGGCTTAGGGAACTTCGGGAAATCGGGCTCGGCCGGCTCTCCCACGAGCTCCGGGGCAAGGCTCATGATCAGTGAGGTCTCGATCTCCCCTGCGTGGGAGTCCGCCGGAGTTTCGACGAGCTTGAAAAACTCGGCGTCGGTCAACTCCAGATCGGTGATCACCGAAAACCTCGTGTCGTCGGATTTGTTCATTATCTGGTCCGCGGCGTCCAAAATCGCCGCCACGTGGTTCATCCCCGCGTGTCCGGAGTAGAGGATGAAATTCTTGATGCCGTGCCTGTAGAGGGATTCGACGACATCCAAAACCAGAGCCACCAGTGTCGAAGAGCGCACCGCCACCGTCCCCGGGAAATCCGCCGTGCTCCTGCACACCCCGAAGTTTACGGGCGGCGCCACGAAAACCGGCACCCTGTCGGCCGCTTTCTTGGCGATCTCGTAGGCGTGGAGGATATCGGTGTTCATGGGGAGGTGCGGGCCGTGCTCCTCGATCGACCCCATGGGGACGATTACCGTTTTGGTCTTCTTCAGCCCCTCGGAAAATCCTACCGTGGTCATCCGCTCGATTATCATTGAACTTCTCCTTTGTCGATCCCCTTGAAAGACAACCCCCCTTGCCGATCCCCTGACTCCTGCCGACACCCTTAAATACGACCCCTCCCGCCTACCGGCCGGAGGCCCTACGCCGTCGTCCCGCCGTCGAGGAGTATTACACTTCCGGTCACGAAGCTCGAGGCCTCCGACGCCAAAAAGAGCACCGCCCCCAAAACCTCTTCCGGCTCGCCTATCCTGCCCATCGGATTTGTGGCGGCGATCTGCTTTAATATGTCCGGATTGGACCAGAGCGGCTCCGAGAACTTCGTCTTTATCATCGCGAGCGCCACGGCGTTGACCTGGATATTGAAGGGGGCGAGCTCCTGCGCCATCACCTTCGTCAGCATCTCCACCCCCGCCTTGGCCACCCCGTAGATCCCGAGGCCGGGCGTGGCCTTCCTCGCGGCGACCGTGCTGATATTGATGATCTTTCCCCCCTTCCCCGCATCCCTCATCATCCCGGCTCCCCTCTGGCTTACCAGAAAGACCGACTTGAGGTTGGTGTCGATTATCTTGTCCCAGAGCGACTCGTCCGCATCGGTAACCGCGGGCGTAAAGATATTCATCCCGACGTTGTTCACCAGAACATCGAGCGTTCCCATCTCCCCCTTTATCTTTTCAAAGAGGTTGTCTATATCCTCCACCTTGCCCAGGTGGGCGGGAACGGCGGTAACCTTCGCCCCCCTCTCCTCTATCTTCCCCTTCGCCTCGAGAAGCGTGTCCTCCTTCCTGGAGCAGATGGCGATATTCGCAGCCCCCGCCTCAGCAAACCCCAGCGCCAGCGAGAGGCCGATCCCGCGGCTTCCCCCGGTGACAAGGATGTTCTTACCCTTAAGCGAAAAGGTATCTTTTCCCATTTTTCAAACCTCCCTTATTTAGACAATTCCGAAAGAAAGAACTATAATTTCAAAATCTACTCTACCTAAAAAGGTATCTATCACCTTTTTCATCCGTTGGCAATATAAAAGATAAAAACGTAAAAAAGAGAAATTGTAAATATAGGAAAAGGAGAAAAGGATTGGAAAAGCCCCGGAGACGGCCCCTTATACGCTATTTCCGCTATTTCCCCCCGCGCCCCCTGAGCTTGTACCTGATTTTAGCGAGAGAGCTCAAGGCGTCGTCGGTGGTCTTACCGTTCGGCTCCACGTCCCCGAAGCGCTCGGCCTGGTAGGCCCTGTTGAGATTTGAGAAGTCTTCCCCGAGGCGAGGGAGCCTCCCCCTGACCTGATCGCTGAACTCCTCCGGCGTCATAGACTTCCCTCGACTCACCCCCCTCTTGGATAGGAGGTCCAGTGCCTTGAAATAGGCCCTTACGGCCCCCTCCCCTCCCTTCTTCGAGATGCTGTTCTTGGAGGACATAAAAGATACTACAACATAGACAATAATAGATATGATAAGTATAACTGTTACACCGATAACCGGGATGAAAAACGCCCTCCCCTCCTCCTTCAATCTCGAAATCCAGCCGCCCGACCTCTCTCTCAGGTCGGACACGCTGTCTCTCCCCTTTATCGAGACGTCCCTTACATCCCTTATCATCTCCATCTGGTCGATCATCTCGTAGTTGACGATATATATGTTCCACTTCATCTTGAGGTTCTCGATAAACCTGCCCACCGCCGAGACCTCCTTCAGCAGAACGAGCCCCGCCGGCGGGGTCGGGTCGAGGGTTACCCACCCCGTCCCGTCAAAATACGCCTCAACCCAGGCGTGGGCGTCGCTCGCCCTCACCGTATAGAACGAGCCGTACTCGTTGTAGTCCCCGGCGAGAAACCCGGTGACGAGCCTCGACCTTATCCCGGCGCTCCTCAACATCACCACCATCGCCGTGGCGAAGTGCTCGCAGTAGCCCTTCCTGTTCACGAAGAGAAAATCGGCAAGGGGATCTTCCCCCACGTCTCCGGGATCCATATCGTACGAGAGGTTCCCGATCAGGTGATCTTTTATCCGCTCCGCCTTCATCTCGTCGCCCTCGACCCCATCGGTAATATCGTCGACTAGGGGCCTTATCCTCCTGTCGATTCCACTCGGCAGCTGGAGATATGCCTTCGTCTCGCCGGGGGTGAGGTAGGTTTCCTTTACCCTATCCGGATCGATTGCCGACCTTACCCTGTACCTCAACTTGTCGTTGAAAAACCTCCTCGTCTCGACCGTGCCGTACCTGTCCTCGAGGAGGTTGAAAAAAGGCCCCTCGAAGGAGACCGGCTCCGTTATCGAGAAGAGGACCCTGCCGTCGGTCGGCTCCAGGAAAAACTCCTGGTCGACGGTCGTGCCGGACACCTCCCCGTCCCTGAAGAAGCTCATCCCTATCCTTCTCAGAACCTGTTGCCGGTAGTTCGACTTCTCCCAGTACCTCCCGTCGAAGAGGTCGAAGGCGGTGCCGCGAAGATAGACGTCCTTTACCCCCGCCCTTTCCATCTCCGCTCTATCGACCACGACCCTCATGACGACGGCCGAGCTGACCTTCAGGCTTCCCACCTCCCCCAGCTCCACGTTCTTAGATAAGCCGGACACCCGAACCGGCTCGACAAGCTCCGAGGGCAAAAATCCCGCAGAGATGCGGGGAAAGAAGAGAAAGAGAACGGCAGAGGCGATAAGTATGAACGACGTGACAGCCGCCGTTATCGTGAAGAGAGACGATTTCTTGAGGTCGACCGGAAAACTCTCGCCCCTCTCTCTCAACCGATTGTTCGACTCGATATTCTGGATAAAATTGTAGGTTATCATCGCCCCCGTGGCCAGGAAGAGATACACCAGAAAGGAGAAGAGAAAGAGGGGCGAAAAGGTGAGGATCGTCGCCGCAAGGACGGAGGCGAGGCTTATCAGGTAGACCTGAAGGTGGTGCCTCATCTCGCTCAAAAAGAGGATCCTCACCGCCTGGACGTAGACGAGAAAGCCTATGGTCGTGGCCACAAAGGAGCGGTTAAAAAAGAAGAGGCCGATTACCGAGAGGAAAAGGATCGCGATGATAAAGGCGGTGGCAACGCCCGCGGCCCTCGGAATCTTGGAGAGCCTCCCGCCCCAGAACCAGCCGACTATCAGCGACGAAAAGACAGCCGCGTGCTCAAGGAATCCCAGCTCTCCGGTGAGCATCATCGCCGCAAACCCGGAGGTGCAGACGGCAAACGTGAGTATCCTGAACGTCCTTCTCAGTCCTTCCATCAATCCAAACCTCGGCAAGTCCACGCCTTTAAACGGCTCTTTGACGGATAAAAGTTTGACAGATCAGACATCGATTATCGCCCCCGTATCCGCCTCGTCGATCGGGGGCGGCGCTGCCGCGGCGTCCCTCCACGGTCTGAAGAGGGCCAGCGCCTCGAGGATCTTCTCGAGCTGTCCCATCCCCCTGGCCGGCTTGATAAACTCGCCCCCGAGTATCATCCCCACGGCGTAGTCGCCCCTGATGAAGCGGGCCGCCACGGATGCGGCCGCCTCGATCTTGTACTCGATCTCGTCCTCCGAGTGGGCTTCCGATATGACGAGCCTTATCGTGATCTTTCGCTCGCTCTCCTCGGCAAACTCCTTTTTCATTATGTTACCTCTCTTTGCAGAACTCCTCCAGTGGATGTGTCTCGGGTTGTCTCCGGGAAAATACTCGGTAATCCCCCACGGCTCTCCCCCGTGTCCCGACTTGCTCAAGACCAGATCGCCCTCCAATCCCCTGAGGTCGAAGTCCTCCGGGTCCACCTCCCTGATCCTCGGAAGGACGAGGACATCCTCGTCGATACCCCTTTTCATCCCCTTGGTGAATAGCCCGAAGGGAAAGCTCGTCGAGACCGTTACGCTGCCCAGCGTAAAGGGGCCGCGCTTCGGGAAGACCGCATCGACGACGGTAATTCCCTCCCCCCTGGGCCCAACGTACGTGAGAAAGCCCCCGGACATAAAGGGGGCCTCGTCCTTGAGCTGGATAAGGTACGACGGGAAGAGCCTCTTCATGTTTTTCACGCCGAACCGGTAGAGGGTCGGGGTCTTTGCAAAGACCCGGTCCGATATCTCCCTTGTTATCTCGATGCCCCTTAGTGTGATGTTGGACATGATCCCCGACGCCACGATAAAGGAGAGCATGGCGCCCAGGATGATGTAGAGGAGGTTGTTCCCGGAGTTCACGGCGGCAAACCCCACCCCAAAGGTAAGGGCGATGAAGTACCACCCCACCTTCGTGATCTTGAGGGTTCGCGGCGGGGTGATGAGCCGAATCAGCAGATTCTTTGCTCGGCGGGTAAAGTCATTCATCTCTAATAATAAAAAGCCCTGCGGCTTGTTAATTTACGATACATAGGCCAACGTCGGAAAAACGACGGGAGCGGCTTAATGTCGATTAGAAAATCGCGGATCACCGAGCCCCCCATTTTGCCTTTTTGATATTGGATCCCCCCCGTCCGATATCCTTGACAACCACAAGACCCGAACCGTCCGTTGAACTCAGAGGGGGACGGGAACCGACTCGATGATCTCCATCAGGACGTTTCTCGCCTCCCTCGACCTTCCGTGGGAGGCAAAGGAGGACGATTTCAAGACCACCCTGTGGGAGAAAACCGGCAGCACCATCTCCTTGATGTCGTCCGGGACAACGAAGCTCCTGCCACGGGTTAGCGCCGCGGCCTTGGCCGCCCTCTGCAAAAATATGGCGCCCCTCGTCGAGACCCCGAGCCTCAGGTACTTCGACTCCCTCGTGGCGTTTACCAGCCCCATCAGGTAATCGACGAGCGTATCCTCTATCGTAACCCGGTCCGCAAGAGACTGAAGCCCCACAAGCTCCGCCGCCGTGAGGACCGGCCTCAGGCCTTCGACCCTCGAGCCGATCCCCTGGGTTGTGACAACCTTCTTCTCCTCGTCGTCTTCGGGATACCCTATCTCGATGGTCATCATGAAGCGGTCGAGCTGGGACTCCGGCAGGGGGTAGGTCCCGTGATATTCTAGGGGATTCTGGGTGGCGAGGATCATAAACGGCCTCTCAAGATCGTAGGTGCGGTTTTCCACCGAAACCCTCCCGTCGTTCATCGCCTCCAGAAGCGCGCTCTGCGTCCTCGGGGACGTTCGGTTTATCTCGTCGGCCAAAACGAAGTTGTGAAATATGGGGCCGGGGATGAACTCGAACTCCTCCCCCGCCTTCCTGTAGACCGATACCCCTATGATGTCGGAGGGGAGCATGTCGGAGGTGAACTGGATCCTCATGAAGCTTCCCCCCACCGATTTGGCTATGGCGTGGGCGAGCGTCGACTTGCCCACGCCGGGGATGTCCTCTATAAGTAGGTGACCGGCCGAGAGAAGCGTTATCAGCGCATGTCTGATGACGTCCGCCTTCCCTATTATCGCCCTGCCGACGTTTTGAGAGAGCCCGTCAATCAGCTTCTCCGGAGTTTTCGGCTCCTCTTGACTACCTATATCTAAACCGTTATCCTCTTTTGATATTTTCAGTTCCATCTCTATATTATAATCACCCATCTGTCTTTAGTCAAGGACGGCGGAGGGAAACCGATAAAATCATTAAAAATTTTTTCCAAAACTTTTTTTGACAAGGGCATCTTTTTGTGCTATCATATATACTTTAAAGATAATA
Source organism: uncultured Thermodesulfobacteriota bacterium (assembly GCA_964542895.1). Taxonomy (GTDB): domain Bacteria; phylum Desulfobacterota; class Zymogenia; order Zymogenales; family Zymogenaceae; genus Zymogenus. The sequence continues at coordinate 14,320 of CAZIWT010000055.1, read as the reverse complement.
TTTTCACATTCAACTCTCTTTTATGAAGAAATCAACAATAATCCTTTCCTTGCTCTTTGTCGCCGTCGCCACCGTCGGCGGATATTTGTATCTCTTTAAATACCGCCCGGCCGTTTCCAAAATCGACTCCATGGACGACAAGCTGTTCGCGCTTGAAACCCGCCTTGAGAAGGCGGAGGCGGATCGCGATGTGAAGGCGGCCCGTTTAAAAGAGGCGGAAAGGAAGATCGAGGAGCTGACGGACAAGGATAAAAGCAAAACCAAAGATGTATCGGAGATTGAGAAAACGTACAATGCACTCATAGCGGAGCTGCAAAAAGAAATAAACGACGGACAGATAGAGATAACCACATTAAAGGAGGAATTGACGGTAAATGTTCTTGACAAGGTCCTCTTCGATTCCGGAAGAACGGAGGTAAAGCCGAACGGGCTGAAGGTCCTAAAAAGGGTTGGCGAGATACTGAAAAAAGTCGAGGGAAAAATCATCGTTGTGGAGGGACATACAGATAACGTCCCGATAACAAATCCTGCGGTCAAGAGGAAATATCCCACGAACTGGGAGCTCTCCACGGCCCGGGCCACCACCGTGGTGAGATACCTCCAGGAAAAGGCGGGAATAGACCCGAAAAACCTGGTCGCCACCGGCTACTCGGAGTATCGCCCCGTGGCGGACAACAAAACCGACGAGGGTAAATCGAGAAACAGAAGGATCGAGATCATCTTGAGATCGGACAAGAGGGTCCCGGAGGAGTAACCTCTTTTACCGCCCTATACCAAATTCCGTTAACAGAGCTATCACAAATTCCAGCTTCCCTTTCGGGCCTGCCAAAGAGGAGGGCAAAGGGGGCGGATAAAGGGGGGGAGGTATTTTTTTTGGTCATGGGGGACCTTGGGATGTGGGAGTGGAGGAGTTAGGGGGTTGATGATTAATATTTTAGAGCGTATACCAATTTTCTCAATGAAGCTGAAGACTCGAAAAGAAGGATATCTGGATATCTGAGAAGCATTCGAGATCGAAACCGTAATGATAATATGAAATTGAAATTAACTTGGGGAATTAACATCGGGATATTTATGATGTAGATCGAGGCAACTTAAATATCGATCAAGTTTGGTGATTAAGTTCGGCGGTCAAGTTCAGACCGTAAAATGAGAAATCGATGGAACCTGAAAATAATAAGCCGGGATTAGTGGAGGATTTGAAAAAGCCTAATAAACTGTCATTGAGAAAATCTTGTTGTTTCGAGGAGGTACGCTAAAAATGTTGTTTAAAGTAGGGGATCTTGCTGTATATCCGGCCCATGGGGTGGGAAGAATTGAATCGATAGAAGAAAAGGAGATTTCCGGAACATGTCAGCTCTTCTATACCATACGGATTATGGACAATGGAATGACTATCATGATCCCCTCCTGCAACATAAAGAGCGTGGGGCTGAGACAAATAATTTCCAAGGCGAAGGTCAAAGAGGTATATAGTATTCTCAAAGATAAGGAAGTCGAAATCGACAATCAGACCTGGAACAGAAGGTACCGGGAATATATGGAGAAAATCAAAACCGGGTCTGTTTTTGAAATAGCTGTTGTCTTAAGAGATTTACACATCCTCAAGCAGGATAAAGAGCTTTCCTTCGGTGAGCGCAAGCTCCTTGATATGGCGACGAACTTGCTCGTTAAAGAACTCGCAATTGCGGAAGATTCAAATGAGGATCAGGTCCGACTCGATTTAAAGGGTATTTTAACTAAATAGCTGAAATAACCGCCGATCAAAACGCTCGCAGACGCCTCTCTCCTATATCAAAAACATTTTTATGAAACCTAATACCCCGTTTTTACGTCTAAATAACAATGGGAAACGGCGGGCGGGGATGAAACGAGAAAGGGGGTCATCTATTTAGCTTTTTTTATATTTTTTGATTTATTAAATAAAACTGCGAGATTTTTCATTCATTTTAATCTTTTAGGAGGTAAATAATTTTGGGTACATTTATTTTAAGGGCTATTTTTGTGATAGTGGCGACGGCCCTGGGATATATATCGGGACAGGTTTTAGAGACGGTTATCCCGACTTATAATTCACTCATCGGCGGGGCGGTTGGTTTCATAGCGGCCGTTCTTGTCATTCTCAGCATCGTCTGGGCGAAGAAAAACGAGCTTAAGGTTGTAATGAGCGGTGTCATCGGCCTTATAGTCGGGATCATTATAGCCAACCTTATCTCATACACCCTTATCTTTAAAATCTCCGAGCCGGATCCCTTTACGATCACCCTCTTTATCCTCACAAATATCGTCTTTGCATATCTGGGGTGCGGAATAGGAATAATGAAGGGACCGGAGATCAGCTTCAGGTTTTTGAGAAGAATACCCGGAGAATCACAGAAGGAGATGAACTACAAGATTCTCGACACATCAGTGATTATCGACGGCCGCATATCCGACCTCTGCGAGACCGGGTTTATCGAGGGTATATTTCAGATACCGCAGTTCGTTTTGCGGGAGCTGCAGCACATCGCCGACTCCTCCGATCCGATCAAGAGGACGAGGGGGAGAAGGGGTCTCGACATTTTACAGAAGCTCCAGAAGCAGATGGACATCGACGTGGAGATCACCGACACCGACTTCCCCAAGATCAGGGAGGTGGACGCAAAGCTGATCGCGCTTGCCCAGAAGAACAAGGGAAAGATCATCACCAACGACTTCAATCTGAACAAGGTGGCGGAGCTCCAGGGCGTTGACGTGTTGAACATCAACCAGCTGGCGAACGCCCTGAAGCCGGTCGTCCTTCCGGGGGAGATAATGAACGTGAGGATTTTAAAGGAAGGGAAGGAAGAAGGACAGGGGGTGGCCTATCTGGACGACGGCACCATGGTGGTCGTGGACAACGCCAGAAAGCTGATGGGAAAAAACGTCGACGTCTCGGTGACCTCGGTCCTCCAGACCACCGCCGGACGAATGATCTTTACCGTCTTAAAAAGCGAAGAGGCGGACAGGGTCTACGAAAACACAAGCCACTAAGGGAAAACGGAAAGGGCCCGAACCGGAGTTCGGGTCCTCTTTCTACCATCCCTGAATTCACTCTTTTTCACACCGGAAACGAGATGATTTGATGAGATTCGGCATCGGCTACGACGTACACAGACTGGTGAGGGGGAGAAGGCTGGTACTGGGGGGCGTCGCCATACCCCACAAGAAGGGACTCCTTGGACACTCCGACGCCGACGTCCTGGCCCACGCGATAACGGACGCTCTATTGGGTGCGGCGGGCCTCGGCGACATCGGCCAGCACTTCCCCGACTCCGACCCCGCATACAAGGGGGCCGACAGCATAGCTCTTATGAAGTCGGCTTACGAAAAGGTGAGGGCGAACGGATTTGTCTTCAACAACCTGGATGCGGTCATCATAGCCGAAGAGCCTAAGCTCTCCCCCTTCACGCCCGAGATGAAAAAGAGGATCGCCGGGGCCCTGAAGGCGGACCCCGGTACTGTAAACATCAAGGCCACCACCACGGAGGGATTGGGATTTACGGGGAGAAAGAGGGGGATCGCCACCTGGGCGGTGATATCTATTGTTCCGGCTATCGTGCCCGCCGCGAAAAAAGGGAAAAAACCGTCCGGGGGCGGAAGATGACCTCCGGTGGCGCCGCCGTCAGAGTGAGGTTCGCCCCGAGCCCCACGGGCCCCCTCCACCTCGGAAACGCGAGAACCGCCGTTATAAACCACCTCTTCAAGTTAAAGACCGACGGCGCCCTCATCCTGAGGATCGAGGACACCGACCCGGAGCGCTTCGACCCCGCCTCCGAGGATCTGATCGTCGATGAGTTGAAATGGCTCGGGATCACCCCGGACGAGGGGCCGAATATCGGGGGAGGTTTCGGTCCCTACAGGCAGGGGGAGCGGGGGGATATCTATCGCAAAACCGCCGAGGCGCTTCTAAAAGAGGGTTTTTGCTTCAAGTGCTTCTGCACAGACGATGATCTCGAGCTGGAGAGAAAGGCGGCTATCGCAAAGGGCCTCCCCCCCCGCTACTCGGGCAGATGCAGAGACCTCACAAAAGATGAGATTGAGGCAAAGGGCAAAACGCCTTTCACGATACGCTTCAGGGTTAAGACCGACCCGTCAAATCGGGAGATCGTCAATATCAATGACCTCGTCCACAAGAGGGTTGCCTTCACGACCGAAGCCTTCGGGGACTTCGTAATCCTGAGGGCTGACGGGTCGGCCGTCTACAACTTTTCCTCCACGGTCGACGACCACCTGATGGGAATCACCCACGTCATCAGGGGGGAGGACCACCTCCCGAACACGCCCAGGCAGGTCTTGATATACAGGGCCTTGAAGGCTTACCCGCCGTTCTTCGCCCACCTCCCACTCCTCCTCTCCGCCGGCGGTGAAAAGCTTAAAAAGAGGGAGGGAAGAGACCCGAACCTCGAAGAGTTGAGGGAGATCGGCTACACGAGGGACGCGATATTAAACTATCTCGCCTCCATAGGGAACCCGGCCTTCACGGCAGGGGAGATCGCAGGGGACAGAGAGATTGCCGACCGATTCGAGATAGGGCGATTGGGCCGGGGCGCCGTCAGGGTCGAAGTGGAGAAACTGGGTCGTATCAACCGGAGGCACATCAGGGGGCTGAACGCAAGTGATCTCTCCGATTTGATCTCCCCATTTCTAAAGACCGACGGCTTCGACATAAGCGGGCCGGAGCTGAAGGAGTTCTCGGAGGCGATAAGGGAAAACATGGCGCTCCTTGGGGACGCAAGGAGATACGCCCCGATCTTCTTCTCCGACCTTCCCGAGATAGACAGCGATGCCGAAAAAGTATTGGCGGGAGTGGAAACCAAACCCGTTCTCGAATCATTTCTGGCGGCGGTTAAGCCGATTAACGATCTGACACGGGAGGCCTACGGAAAGGCGGTGAAGGAAGCGATGGAGAGGGTTGGAATTAGGGCCAAGGATTTCTTCATGCCCCTTCGCGCCGCCCTGACCGGGATGACGTCCGGGCCGGAGCTCGAGTCGGTGGCGATATTTATCGGGGTCGAAAAGGTAAGGGAGAGAATCGGCAGGGCGCTGAAGCCTCGATAAAGGTGTCTCAATAAAATTATAGACCCAACAAATCCGCGTCTCAAAAAGCCTGTTTCCTGTTAGATAATCTACAGGGGGAGCAAACCAACCACCTCCATCCAGCTCAAACGACGAATCTTAATGGGATATTAACCAACCAGCTAACAACGTAGAGGCGGGACGCTCACAGCTGTGGGCCGGAGAGACAAGCCGACCGTTTACCTTTCTGAAGCGGCAGCAAGAGGCCGAAAATAGATAAATTCTTATTCCATTCGGTCAGCTCAATATAGGGAGGATCGATAGTGTGGATTTTCGCTTCTTGAACCCCGAATCGAGCGGGCCTAATCATTCGATCCTACGATCCAATTGAAGCAATCTAAAATGACACAGATCGACACGGGGGCAAATCAGGACGAAGCGACCCTTCCAGCTCACTCGTCGTCAAAGAGGCTCAGGCTGAGCTTTTTCCTCTTCTTCTTTTTCTCTTTCTCCCCTTCATCACCACCGAAGCCGAGGAAGGTATCCCCCTTGTAGATAAACCTCTCGTAGACGTTGGAGTACTTGGTCCAGTTCCCGTCGAGATCGGAAGACCTCTCCACCTCCCCCATGAAACCCCACACCTTGGCGTCCATGTTGTCGACGTGATGGAGGATGATCGCCTCCGGGATTGCGGGGAGGACCGGGGAGCCGTGCTCGAACTCGCCGTGGTGGGAGAGAATCATGTGGAGTATCAGGTCGGCGAGCCTTGGTGGAAATCCCTCGATCCCCCTTATCTTTTCACTCACCATCCGGGCCCCGATGAAGATATGTCCCAGGAGCCTGCCTCTGTCGGAATAGTCGAAGGAGCGCTCGTAATCGAGCTCCTCCATCTTTCCAATATCGTGGAGGATCGTCCCGCACAGGAGGAGGTCGCGGTTGACGTGGGGGTAGTGCTCGGACATGGCCTCGGCCATCTTCACGAGGTTCAGCGTGTGCTCCATAAGCCCCCCCAGGTAGGCCTGGTGGAGCTTCTTTGCCGCCGGGGCCTGTTTGAACTTCCTCATGAAGTCGCCGTCGGTAAGGAAGGCGGACAGGAGCTTTTTGATGTATGGGTTCTTAATATCTTCGTTGATCTTCATCAGCTCTTTAACCATCTCCTCCGGATTTCTGTCTCCCGTGGGGATGAAGTCGGAGAGCGTAACGTCTCCGGTAACGACGAGCCCGATCGATTCGACGATTAGCTGGATGTTTTCCATGTACGTATCCACCCGGCCCGAGACCCTGACGAAGTCGTTCTTGCCGAAGCTTTCCGAGGCCCTCTCCACGTAACCGGGGTCGTCCCTCTTCTCCCAGACCTTGGCGGCGATTTTTCCCGTCCTGTCAATAAGGTTGAGATTGAGGAATGGGTTCCCGTTCTTGGTGGTGGCAAGGTTCTTGTCCCTGACCAGAAAGACGGAGTCGACCTGCATCCCCGCGCTAAGCTCTTCCACGAAAACCTTTTTCATCTTATAAGCGTCCGTATTATCCCAGCTATTTTTATTTTCAAAAACCCTTCACTCACATATCCGCATACAATAGTCGCCAAGCAGACGACCGACGACCCCCTCTCCGAGATCCCGCCTACATGCCACCGGTAACGTCGAAGTGGTGTCCGGTTGCGAAGGAGGCGTAGTCGGAGGCGAGAAAGACAACGAGGGGTGCAATGTCCTCGGCCGTACCCACCCTTCCTATGGGTATCATATCCTCAAACGCCTTCATCCTCTCCGATGAGGTGAACTTCTCGTGGAAGGGTGTCTCTATCACCCCCGGCCCCACCGCCATGACCCTGATCTTGTGCTTCGCCACCTCTTTTGCCAGACCCACCGTGAACGTGTTTATCGCCCCCTTCGTGGAGGCGTAGGCGCAGGAGCCGGGCCCCCCTCCCGTATAGGCGGCGATCGATGTGATATTGATAATTACACCGCTTTTTTTAAGGATCATCGACTTTAAGGCTTCCCTCGAGCAGAGAAAGACGGTGGTCATGTTAACCGCCATCACCTTCTCCCAAACATCGAGGGACATCTCTGAGATGGGGGAGCGCTCGATCATGCTACCGGCGTTGTTCACCAGGACGTCGGGAGGGGAGCCGAATTCCTTTTGTATCTTCCCGAACATTCCCACAACCTCCCCCTCTATGGAGACGTCCGCCTTTGCCTTCAGACAGCGGACGCCGAGTTTTTTTACCTCCTCCTCAACCTCCGATGCTGCGGCGTCGCTGCTCCTGTAGTTTATAACGACGTCGGCGCCGGCCCGCGCCGCCTCCAGGGCTATCGCCCTCCCTATTCCGGTCGACGCCCCCGTAACGAGCACGATCTTCCCGTCGAGCCGTATCTCCATATCTTTATATCTCCCAATCTCCGAGCTGTACCAGAGTGTTCCTCAAACTCGCGTTTTCGTAATAATAAATCGTAATACGATCAAAAACAAGGGAAAACTACAAAATGTCAATTGTCCGAGGGGGCGGGAATACTCCCGCCCCCCCAATGAGATAACTTGATACAACTTTTACATCCCCTCTTTTAGTTAGCCTAAAAAGGCCCCCAGTTCATCAAGACCGCAACGGTGAGCACCAGAAAGCCGAAGATGATGAATATAGCCTGGAGGGGGAGGATAAACCTCGCCCACTTGGTCCAGGAGATTCCGGCAAGGGAGAGCGCCACGATGAGAAGGACGTTCGTGGGCCAGAAGAGGTTCGAGAAGCCGTCCCCCAACTGATAGGCGAGGACAGAGGTCTGCCTCGTTATCCCCACAAGTTCCCCCAGGGGAACCATCACCGGTGTGGCCACCATCGCCTGGGCGGAGCCTGAGGGGATGAAGAAGTTGATCACGGTCTGGACCAACAGCATCGCCCACGAAGCCGTTACCGCGTGGAAGTTTCCCACAAAGGAGGCGAGGTTGTAGAGTACCGTGTCCATGATCAATCCCTCGTCCGCCACAACGAAGATTGCCCTGGCGAGCATGATCAAGAGGCTTGCGGGAAGGAAGGTGAGTATCCCCTTTCCGAAGGCCTTGAGCGTCCCCGAAGCCCCGAGCCCCCCGAAAAACCCCGAGAGGATTCCCATGATGAGAAATACCAAAAAGACCAGCGGAAAGCTGATATCCCCGATGACCGAGGGAAATAGGAGCTGTCCCGAGACGATTATGACCAGAAGCAACAGGACGAGGATCCCGATCGTCCAGACGACCTTTCTATGCGCAGGCGTGAACTCGGAGTGCTCCCTCTCGATCTCCTCGAACTCCTTGCGAAAGTCCAGGTCGTATTCGGCGACCAGGCTCTTCTCCGGGTCGTTCTTCACCCTCCGGGCGTACCAGGACGTGTAGGCAATCGCAAGGGAGATCATGATTGCCCAGACAAGAAGCCTGAAAAAGAGTCCGGAGTATATCGGTAGCTCGGCGATGCCCTGGGCGATGACCACCGTGAAGGGATTCGTCATGGCGGCGGTAAAGCCCACGGCGCACGCCCCGAAGATCATCATCATCCCCACGATTGAGTCGTAGCCCATGGCTATCGCCATAGGCACGATGATGATGATAAACGGCACCAGCTCCTCGAGGATTCCGAACAGCGCCCCGAACAGCGAGAAGAAGATCATCATTATCGGTATGACCAGACTCTCCTTCCCCTTGAATTTTTTTATGAAGTTCAGGATACCGGCGTCCAGGGCCCCCGTCCTCCTCATCGCCATGAAAGACCCGCCGATAAAAATGATAAATATCACGAGCACGGCGCCGAAGATCCCCTTGTAGTAGAGGGATTTTATCGGGGAGTAAAGGAAATCGACGACCCCCTGGGGATTCTGATCGACGTACTTGAAGGAATCGGGGACTATCACCTCCAGTTCTTTTCCGGTCTCGGCGTCGATCTTCTCGACCCTGTCATACATCCCCGCGGGAACTAAGTGGGTGGCCGCCGTGACCAACGCAAGGAGTACAATAATGATTACATATCCGAATATGAGCCTCCCCACCGGGAGCTTGACGTCCAGATCGGCCATTTTATCCTCCTGTCATAAAAAGTCTGCTATGAGATCTGCCTTGGCCTTTTCAAAACGAGGCTATCGAAAAACTCCGTATACCCGGTCGTTTTTCAGCCTCTTATAGATTACCTACAGCATCCTTCTTGGACGCTGCGGCTACGGCCCTGTTTCCCCGCCGATTCTCACTCGAAGAATTCCATTTCTAAGCCCCTCTTCTTGAGCTCCGCGAGAAACGGGTCCGGGTTCTTTATCAGGCGCTCCGGGGCGTAGACGCCGCCGGGGAGCTTGTCGAACTTCCCCTTTCCAAGCCACACGGCGGCCTGAAGGCACGGCGCCGAGGTTATGAAGGCGATGTGCCCCACATAAGTATAATATACGGTCTTTTTCTTCCCCTTGTGCTCCCCCCAGACCTCTATCCTCCCGACCGACTTGTCCGGCGCCCTGTCGTTCAGAAAGAGGGGGAGGATCGGCTTTACGGTGGAATAGAGTATCCTTCTGCGCCTGTGGGTCTTTGTGAGGCCGAGGCTCGCCAGAAACCTCACCGTCATCACGTCGAAGACCGGCGAGGCGCCCCCGTGAACGCTGACGTAATCGAGGCCTTTAAGATTTCTCGGGAGGCTCACCGACTCCGCGTGGCCGGTGTAAAACACCGGGAGGCTCCCGATCGGGGGCGGAAAATCTACCACCTTCTTGCCCTTGCCGCACGGAACGTACTCCTCACGGCCTTCCCTCCACTGAAGCGTCTTTCCCGAAAGAAGGTGAAAGAAGTGGAGGATGTTCGCCGGGCCCACGTCCTCGTTTGCGCCCGCGGCCCAGTTGACCGATATCCCCTTCGGCTTGTCGAGGAATAAATATCCCTTCTTTGCCAATATCTGAGTAAGGCCGGGGGAATTACCGAAGCCGGTAAGGACCTTTATCCCCTTCTTCTTCGCCTTCGCCTCAAGCTTTTCCACCTCCAGGTAGGCGTCGTAGTCGTCCGCTATGGAGATATAGTGAACACCGGCATCTATGGCGGCGTCCGCCACAGGGTTCTCGAACCGGTAAAAGGGGCCGACATAGCTTATGACCGCTTCGTTTCCCTTCATCGCCTTGACCAGCGCCGTCCTGTCGGTCACATCGAGCCCTTTCGACTTGAACTTCTTCCCGTATTCTTCGGCCTTGGCGGACGCCTTGTCGCCGTCAAGATCGCAGATAGTGACCTCCTTTACCTCCTTTTCGTCTTTCATCAGGTCGAGCATGGTGACCGCCATGTCACCCGCTCCGCCCAAAAATAAAATCTTCATGATCCACCCATCCTTTAAAAAAGCCTATAAAATCCCTATAAAAACATTTAGTTCAATCTTTTACGATTCTCGTCCCGGCGCCTCCAAAAACGGCCCCGGAAAGCGCCTCCGGCGACGTGATAATCACCTCGCCTTCCCCCCCCTCAAGAAACTCCACCGCCGCCCTTATCTTCGGTCCCATGCTCCCGGGGGGAAAATGTCCATCTTCGAGATACCCCACCGCCTCGGAGACGGTCATTTTGTCAATACCTTTCTGGCCCGTTTTTCCGTAGTTCAACGCCACCTTCTCGACCCCGGTCACCATGACAAAGAGGGAGGCGCCGATCTTCCTGGCCGCCAGGCTCGACGCCAGGTCCTTGTCGATGATCCCGTCCACCCCCTCGAGGGTCTCGTCCGGCTGCCTCATGACGGGGATGCCCCCTCCGCCGAGGGCGACCACGATCACGCCCATCCCGAGGAGGCTTTTTATCACGTCTATCTCGACAATATTGATCGGATATGGAGATGGGACCACCTGCCTGTAGCCCCTCCCGGAATCCTCCACGAACCGCCACCCCCCCTCTTTGTTAAGCCTCTCCGCTTCCCCCTTCGTGTAGAACGGGCCGATCGGCTTTGTGGGATTTCTCACCGACATATCGTCGATGTCGACCTCGGTCTGGGTGATGACGGTAACGACCGACCTCTCTATCGAGTGGTAGATGAGCTTGTTGACGAGGCTCTGCTGGATCATATACCCCATGGCGCCCTCGGTGTCCCCGCAGAGGACGCCGAGAGGCAGGTCCGGGACCATCTCGTGGGCCATCTCGTTTGAGAGTAGGCGGTTTCCCACCTGGGGGCCGTTGCCGTGGGTGATCATTATCTCCCATCCATCCTTGATAAGATTCACAACGCCGGAGAGGGAGATCCGGGTGTTTTTGAACTGCTGGTCTATCCTCCCCTCCTCCCCCTGCCTGATGATGGCGTTTCCGCCCAGGGCCACCACAACCCTCCTGCCCCCCCCTTTCCCATCCATAGCTCCCCCCGAAAATCGGTTTTAATTCACGGGCGCCGAAAACATCATCGAAAACATCACCGAAAACATCTATCACGAGTTTCCCCGACGTCTATCCGCCGAATCTCTCCTTCAAGATATCGGCGATCGTCGGGTTCCCGGAGTCCCTGTAGGAGTAGCGGACCCTGACCGTCGGCTTCTTTATGTCAATTATCCTCGTCAGGTCAATCGGGGTCGCGAAGATCACCAGGTCGCAGTCCGCGGCGTTGATCGTCTCTTCGAGGTCTTCCATCTGATCGCTGCCGTAGCCCATCGCCGGTAGCGGCATCCTATGTCCCTTACCGTCCCTCATCGAATCTGTCCCCTTTCCCAGGTGCGGATACTTTTCGTAGACCCCGCGGATCGAGTCCACCGTGAAGGGCCTCGGATCGACTATCTCCGCGGCGCCGTACATCTCGGCCGCGATTATCCCGGCGCCGAATCCCATCTCGCCGTGGGTCACCGTCGGACCGTCCTCCACGACTATGACCCTCTTCCCCTTGATGATCTCCGGGTTGTCCACGGAGACCGGTGACTCGGCGTAGATAATCTTCGCCCCCGGATTTATCGCCTCGATGTTTCTCCTCACCGTATCCACACCCTCGTCTGTTGCCGTGTCCACTTTGTTTATCACCGCAACGTCGCACATCCTCAAGTTTGTCTCCCCCGGGTGGTAGAGAAGCTCGTGCCCGGCCCTGTGCGGATCGAAGATGACCACGTTGAGATCGGGTTTAAGAAACGGCGTATCGTTGTTTCCCCCGTCCCAGACGATTACCTCCGCCTCCTTCTCCGCCTCTTCAAGGATCCTTCCGTAATCGACGCCGGCGTAGACGACGATCCCCCTCTCCACCATCGGCTCGTACTCCTCCCGCTCCTCGATGGTGACCCCGTACTTCTCGAAGTCGGAGTATTCGGAAAAGCGCTGAACAATCTGTTTCTTCAAATCCCCGTAGGGCATCGGGTGTCTTATCGCCACGACCTTCTTTCCCATATCCATCAAGAGCCGACAGATCATCCTGCTCGTCTGGCTCTTGCCGCAGCCGGTGCGCACCGCCGTTACCGAGACCACGTCCCTCTCCGACGGTATCATGGTGGAGACGGCGTCAAGCATAACGAAATCCGCCCCGGAGGCTGTAACCCTCGAGGCGATATGCATAACGTGGGTGTGGGGGACATCGCTGTAGGAGAAGACGGCTATATCTATCTCCCGGTCTACGATCAGCTCCTCCAGCCTCTCCTCCTCGTATATCGGTATCCCCTCCGGGTAGAGTCCGCCCGAAAGCTCCCTCGGGTAGACCCTCCCCTCGATGTTGGGAATCTGGGCCGCGGTAAACGCGACCACCTCGAAGCCCTCGTCCTCCCTGAACCTGACGTTGAAGTTGTGAAAATCTCTCCCGGCGGCGCCGAGGATAACCACTCTCTTTCTTTTTTCTGACTTCATAGATATCTATTTCACAAATATCTCTTAAATTTTATGCCCTTAAGATTAAGGGATAAGCGCGGCACCCACCGCCATCATAATATAACCGATAACAACAATCGTGAGAAAAATCCACCCCCCCCAGAATCCTAATGACCATTCGGGATTTTTAACCACACCATGTTTTCTTGTAGACACATATGCGGGAACCATCAAAATCGCTATCAACACCCCTATTATCCCGCCGGCAATGCCCATGTAGTCCAAAAAGCTCAGGGGTATCAATATGACAATTATAAGACACGGCAGGGTGGACACAAGCCATGCAATCTTTTCTTTCCAGCCCAAACGCTCCTGCAAGACCACCGCCAACGCCAGGGATATCGCCCAGAAGCTCGTGAGCATTGCAAGGAGCACGAAAATATTCCCCAGATAAAATGGTATACCTCCAAGGGCTTCCGCCCATCCTTCAATTGCTATTTCCGTTACTGGTATGCCGGACCCTCCTGCAGTACCCAACGCCATCAGGGTTATCACGAGGATAAAAACAAAGGTCATCCCAATTCCGGCTATCACCGCCCAGGGAGCCTTCTTTTTGTCCCAGCTCAAACCCTCCACGGCCTGAGGAACCGAGAAAAACGATGCAAAGCTGAACATAATCATCCCGAAAAGGGCAAGTCCATCCTTGACACCACCAACATACTCGAAATCGAGCTTAAAGGGTTTAAGGAGGGTATTTCCAACGAGGATCGCCACAACAAAAAAGATTACGAAGATTGCATATTTCTCGCTCATCCCCACAACCTTAAGACCGAAAAAAACTACACTCGCCGCAATGGCGTAGAAAATAATCTGTCCCGCCCATTCGGGAACTGACATAACTTTATTTAAAATCTCCCCACCACCGGCCACATATGCCAAAAGAGAGGCGTAAAACCCGAAGATGATAAGGATAAAAAATATCCACGTGAAGATCGCCCCACCCTTCCCCCTAAAGAGGTACTTATTCAACACCTCGACCATCTGGGAAGATCCATCATCCCTCAACATCATCTCCACAATCATAAGATGAAGGAGGATACTTATTGTATAACCGACAATCAGAAGCATAAAAAGCGGTAAGATCCCGCTTAAAGATGTAAGATAGGGGACAGTCATAATCCCTCCACCTACTCCGTATCCGGTAACAACCGATGCCGCCTCAAAAAAGGTGAGGTCTTTTTTCTCTCCGGTCACAACTACCTCCTAAATATTAAAAATCTTGAAAAACTTTACTCCCTTCATACTCTTTGATAGCAGGAAAAGAGGGGCTACGTCAAGCCATAAAAAGGGCCTTCCGAATTTTGAGCGTCCGAAGGAAAACCAAAGAAAACATTAACACCGCAATATATTTCACCGTCAAAAGCCCTGGATGCGGCGAGCCGATACATCGATATGTGAGGCGCGCCTATTATACCATTTTTTGAACAAGGGAGTATAATTATTTAAGCCGCCGAGAGAGGTAAAAAGTATCGACGAGCATGAAATATTAAAA
>CAZIWT010000054.1:0-22159 GCA_964542895.1 uncultured Thermodesulfobacteriota bacterium | reverse complement strand
TTAGAATAGTGGGTAAAGGGAAAAAAATCAATCTTTTTTTAAATCAAATGAATAACCGTCCAGTTTAATAATTTCATAAACCTTGCAGGCAGGTCAATAATATTTTACATTACTGCCAAAGTATGTATAATATTGAAGTAATGTAATTGTAAAATCAAGTTTTCCGGGCAAAAAATGTACATCGCCATAGTCGACGACGAGCCGGACATTTTAGAGATGGTCTCTATCAACCTGAAGAAATCCGGGTACGATGTGGACGGCTTTCTTGACGCAGGCGGCTTCTATGAAGCCCTGAAACGGAAGAAGCCCGATCTTGTCGTCCTCGACCTCATGCTCCCGGATGATGACGGCCTGGAGATATGCAAGAAGCTTAAGGCGGATACCGCCACTTCCGATATTCCCATCATCATCCTGAGCGCAAAATCGGACGAGTCGGACAAAATCGTCGGCCTCGAGCTGGGGGCGGACGACTACGTCACGAAGCCGTTTTCCCCAAAGGAGCTTGTTGCCCGTGTAAAGGCGATCCTCAGGAGAAAGGAGCGGAAGGAAGTATCAAAAACAATTGTTGTAGGCAGTGAAATAGTGGTCGATGAAAAAAAGTACGAGGTCTCGGTCTCCGGCGAGAAGCTCAACCTGACGACAACCGAGTTCAGGATACTCGCGCTGCTTGCCTCGAAGAAGGGTATAGTGTTTTCGCGGGATCAGATACTGGATCATCTGTGGGGGGATGAAAAGATAGTCATCGACCGAACTATCGATATGCATATTAAAAACCTGCGCAAAAAGCTCGGGGAGCACGCTCACTTCATTAAAAATTTGCGCGGAATTGGTTATAAGATAGAAGAATGAACAGGACTTTTTTTGTAAAACTATTTGTAAGCTTTTTCTTCATCACTCTCCTTTTCACCTCCTTCTTCATCATGCTGACGTTCCCGCTGATTAAGAAACATTACATAAATACCTTGACCGATGAATTAAAAGAGCTCGCCTTTGTCATACGGCCGCAGATACTTCCCCTGATAAAGGAAAGCCGTACCGACGACATCGACAGAGTGGTAAAAGATCTGAGAGAGAACATTGAAACGAGAATCACCGTTATCGACCCGGACGGTGTTGTCCTGGGCGATTCGGATGAAGAGCCGGGCACCATGGAAAACCACAGCGACCGCCATGAAATCATATTGGCATTGAAGGGGGATATCGGGTCTTCGATTCGCTTCAGCGATACCCTCAAAAAAAACATGCTCTACGTTGCGGTTCCCATATCAGACGGCGGCTCTGTCCTGGGTGTTGTCCGCGTAAGTCTTTTCTTGAGCCACATCGACGTCCTCATCGGTGAGCTGCAAAAGAGGATTTTTTACATCGTTATGGGGATCGTACTGGTTTCCCTTGTCGGGGCGCTTCTCTTTTCACACGCCCTTTCCAAACCGGTGAGGGAGATAGAAAAAACCGCCCAGAAGGTGGCCGACGGCGATTTTAAGGCGCGTGTATTTCTCAAGCAAAGAGACGAGCTCGGGAAATTGGCGAACCGCTTCAATTATATGGCCGAGCGGATCGACACTCTTTTTACCGAATTGACACACCAAAAGGATGAGCTTTTCAGCATAATCTCCTCCATCGAGGAGGGAATCATCGTCCTCGATCGTGACGGGAAGATCATGTTGACCAACGAGAGCTTTCAGACAATTGCGGGCATCGATTCCCCTATTGGAACCTATTTTTGGGAGACAATGAGAAAACCGGGGCTCGATGAAATTGTAAAAGAGGCCCAGGTGAAAAGAGGTTCGACCCATCGGGAGATGGTCTTTGATGAAAGGGTATTTCACGTGGGTGCTGCCTACGTAACTTCCAAGGACGAGATCGTCCTGACATTTCACGATATAACCGACATCAAAACCCTCGAGGCCGTAAAGAAAGAGTTTGTTACCAATATCTCCCACGAATTGAAGACCCCGTTGACCGCCATCAAGGGCTTCTTGGAGACGATGGGAAAAATATCGGACAAAAAAAACGCTCATTATTTTAATATCATCAAGAGAAATACGGAGAGGCTCATCAGCATCGTCGGGGACATTTCGCACCTGTCGGAGCTGGAGGAGCGGAGTATCCTGCCGACGCTGGAGCGGGTAAACATCAACCGAATCATCTTGGATGTCATCTCCATCTTTGAAACCCAAATAAATGAAAAGGGGATTACGCTGGTCACCACCCTCGAAAACAAGAAAACCGTTATTACGGCGGACCCCTTCCAGATGGAGCAGATGATAATAAATCTTATAGACAATGCGGTGAAATACACCAATGAGGGCGAGATCAAGATATCGACAAAAACAGTTGACGGCTGGTTCACGTTGAGCGTCTCCGATACTGGCATTGGAATTCCTGATAAAGACCTCCCACGGATTTTCGAGCGATTCTACCGTGCCGACAAGTCCCGCTCCCGCAGGCTGGGCGGCACCGGCCTGGGCCTTTCCATCGTGAAATATATAGTACTCCTCCACAACGGTATCATTGATGTAAACAGTATCAAGGGATCCGGAACTATCTTTACAGTTAAGCTCCCCGCGGGAAAACGCAAATAGCTCCCGCTCCTTCAGCCCAGAAAAAATTTACACAGAATTTACACAATCTTTATTTGAGCCTCACAGAGAAACACTATTTTACTTTAACGATAAGCGATGATTTGGCTTCATCGTATATATCAAATCTCTAAGGAGGATTTAAATGAAAAAGACGACGATGATACTCATGGTATTTGCCCTTACCCTGGGGCTTTCGCTTCCGCTCACGGCGGCGGGTACCGAAATAATCGGGGCGGGCGCTACCTTCCCCCTGCCGGTTTACACAAAGATGTTCAGCGCCTATAACAAGGAGTTCGGCGTTAAGGTAAACTATCAGGGTGTGGGGTCCGGAACCGGTATAAAGCAGTTGCTGAAAAAGGTAACCGAGTTCGGCGGTACCGATGCTTACATGAGCGATAAGGATATAGCGGCCGCACCCGCTAAAATCGTGCACATACCGACGTGCCTCGGGGCCGTGGTGGTGACCTACAACCTCCCCGGAAATCCGACAATAAAGCTCTCCCAGGAGGTGCTGGCCGACATCTTTCTGGCCAATATCACCAAGTGGAACGATCCCGCAATCGCGAAGCTGAACCCCAAGGCGAATCTTCCGAAAACGGATATTCTAATCGTCCATCGCTCCGACAAGAGCGGGACCACAAAGAACTTCACCGGTTATTTGACACAGATCGATAAGGAGTGGGCCGATGAGGTCGGCTCCGGTAAGACGGTGGAATGGCCGGCCGGCCTGGGCGCCCCGAAGAACGCCGGCGTAGCGGGATTGATCAAGCAGACGCCGGGATCCATAGGATACGTGGAGCTGGCCTATGCCCTCGAAAACGACATGCCCGTGGCGGCTCTTGAAAACAAGAGCGGCAAATTTATCCTTCCCACTGTTAAGTCCACCAGCCTCGCAATCCCGAGCGACATACCGGCGGATACCAGGACCTACATCTCCGATACCGCGGCACCCGATGGTTATCCGATTGCGGCTCTCACCTGGATCATCCTCTACAAGGAGCAGAACTATAAAGGAAGGTCTTTTGAGCAGGCTAAGGCCCTCCTGGATCTACTCTGGTGGGTGTCCCATGACGGTCAGGTGCATACGACCGCGCTGAACTACGCGCCCCTGTCCGACGACATGGTAAAGAAGGTCGAAGCGATTCTCAAATCCGTAACCTATGGCGGAAAACCGATTTTAAAATAAGGCGGCGACATGAGAGTATCCTGGAGGTGGGGACCTCGGTCCTCACCCCAGCTTTAATATTTGATCGCGGCGGTTTTTTCCTAAACTATTTTGTAATATGATAATACTATTCCAATATTAAAATTAATATGTTTAATATGGCCGGCAAGAAAAGCAGACAGGAAAAAGATGCTTTCACCCTAAAGGAAAAAGTCTTCAGGGGTCTTCTCTATTCGGCGGCGATTGTCATCCTTCTTCTGCTCCTCGGCTTTTTGATCACGCTTCCCCTAAACTCCCTACCGTCGATAAAAGAATACGGTTTCGGATTCGTTTTCGGGAAGGTCTGGAAGCCCACGAAAGGCGAGCTGGGCGCCCTTCCCTTCATCATCGGCACCCTTTACACGTCGTTTTTCGCGCTCCTGCTCTCGATTCCCTTTTCCCTCTCCATCGCCCTTTTTTTAGGTGAGTATTTCAGGGAGGGGGCCGTTCCGGCGTTTTTGAAGAGCTCCGTGGAGTTGTTGGCGGGAATGCCCTCGATCATATACGGGTTCTGGGGGATTTTCGTCCTCGTTCCGATAGTTCAAAAAATCCAGCTCTCCCTCGGCATTGCCCCCTACGGCGTGGGGATTTTCACATCATCCATCATCCTGACGATCATGATACTTCCCTACTCGGCGTCCATCGGGAGGGAGGTGATCCAGCTGGTTCCCGACGACCTGAAGGAGGCCGCCTACTCCCTCGGTGCCACGAGATTCGAGGTAATCAGAAAAGTTATCCTCCCCTACGCCCGCTCCGGGATCTTCGCAGGGATTATCCTCTCTCTGGGCCGCGCGCTGGGGGAGACAATGGCGGTCACGATGCTCATAGGAAACCAGAACAAGATACCGAAAGGGATCTTCAGCCCCGGCAACACAATGGCCAGTCTCATCGCCAACGATTTCGCCGAGACGACCGAAGAGCTCTACCTCTCGGCAATTATCGAGATCGGCCTGATACTCTTTCTGCTCACCATGATAATCAACCTGATAGGCAGAATAATTATCAGAAAGACGAGCGTGACTTAGGTGAGACTTATGGGAAATACACGATTTCGTATAGCGGCAAACAAAATCTTTCAGGGGATCGTTGTCTTCCTCTCGTTTATCATCATCGTTCCCCTGTTTTTGATCATTCTTCACATTGTAATCAACGGGATCTCCGCGATCAACTGGGACTTTCTCGTATCGCTCCCGGCCCCCGTGGGAGAGGAGGGGGGCGGTATCGCCAACGCTATAGTGGGGACCTTCATCATAATTCTCATCTCATCGATAATGGCCGTACCGGTCGGGGTTCTGACAGGCATATTCCTCTACGAGTACCGGACCTCGAAGCTCGCCGAGGTGGTCAGGATATGTGTCGAGGTCTTGATGGGTGTCCCGTCGATCGTCCTGGGCATCGTCGGATACCTCTGGATAGTGTTGACGTTCGGGAGCTTCTCGGCCCTCTCCGGGGGGGTGGCCCTGGCGATCATGATGCTTCCGGTCATCATTCGCTCCACCGAGGAGACCCTCGGGCTCATACCGGATACGCTCCGGGAGGCGTCGCTGGCGCTCGGCGTCCCTTACTACCGGACGATAATCAAGGTAATAGTTCCCGCCGGCTTCAGTGGGATTATGACCGGCATCCTCTTGAGCGTAGCCCGAATCGCCGGCGAGACGGCGCCGCTCCTATTTACCTCCTTCGGGAATCCCTTCATGAACCTCAACATATTCAAGCCGACCGAGACGCTCCCACATATGATTTACATCTATGCGACGAGCCCTTACAAGGAATGGCACACCGCCGCGTGGGGGGCCTCCTTCATACTGGTCGTTTTCTTATTTGCCCTCAATTTTATTACTAAGATTCTGGCAAGACGATGAACAAAACAATTCTAAAAACAGAAAAGCTTTCCGCCTTTTTCGGAAAGGAAAAAGTCCTGAAGGACATCGACATTTCATTCCCGGAAAAGAAGGTGACGGCGATAATGGGTCCCTCCGGATGCGGGAAGACAACCCTCATTCGCTGCATCAATCGAATGCACGAGCTGATCGCCGGAGCTACAATCACGGGAAAAGTCTATCTCAAAGAAGAAAACATCTCCGATCTCAATCCGATCCTGGTCAGGAGGAAGATCGGGATGGTCTTCCAGCGCCCGAATCCCTTTCCGACGATGAGTATTTACGAAAACGTGATTGCCGGCTACAAGCTGAACGGATTGAGACTGCCGAAGGATGATTTGAACATCATCGTCGAGGATTCTCTCAAGAAGTCGGCCCTGTGGGACGAGGTCAAGGATATCCTTCACCGGAAGGGGTCTTTTCTCTCCGGCGGTCAGCAGCAGCGTCTCTGCATCGCCAGGGCCCTGGCCATGAAGCCGGAGGTGATCCTTCTGGACGAGCCCACATCGGCCCTCGATCCGAAGGCGACCTCGAGGATAGAGGAGCTTATCGTGGAGCTCAAGGACACTGTCACGATTTTGATCGTCACCCACAACACGGCCCAGGCCGCCCGTGTGTCCGATTTCACTGCCTTTATGTATCTCGGCGAGCTCATCGAATTCGGCGATACGCAAAAGATGTTTATAGCTCCCGACAATACAAAGACCGAAGAATATTTAACCGGTAAATTTGGGTAGGAGAAAAATGATAATAAAAGAAAAAATTCTTACCTTAAAGAGAGAGCTTATCGAGTTCGCCTCCCTGGCGGAGAGGATGATCGAAGACAGCATCTCGGGCCTTCTGAAGAAAGACGGTCAGCTCCTCAAGGTGGTTATCGACCAACACGAACCTAAAGCCAACAAGTTCGAGATTGAAATCGACGAGACGTGTGTCGGTCTCATCGCGCAATACCAACCGAAGGTAAAGGAGCTTCGAACCATCCTGATGGCGATGCAGATGAACAACGACCTGGAGCGAATCGGCGACCACGCGGTGAACATCGCGGAAAGCTCCCTGTTTCTTATCGCGAGGCCGGCGGTAAAACCGCTCATCGATATCCCGAGGATGGCCGAGCTCTCAATAAATATGCTTAAGGAAAGCCTCCGCGCCTTCACCGACGAAGACACGGAGCTGGCACGAAACGTGTGCGAGCGGGACAACGATGTCGACGCCCTCGGCGAGCAGGTCCTGAGGGAGCTTATCACGTTTATGTCCGCCGACACAAACACTATAGAACGCTCCCTTCATCTGCTTAGAATCTCACGAAATTTGGAGAGGATCGGCGACCTCTCGACGAACATCTGCGAGGACACAATTTACATATCCGAGGGAGTGGTCATCAAGCACCACGCCGAGTGATCTGATGACAATGGAAGCCGCTCAGATTTCAACGGTGATATAATACGGCCAACGGGAACCGCCGGAGGCGTGACTTCCGCGTGATTTACGATATAATCTTGTCTTGTCTTTTCAATCGAGATTCTACTCTCGGACAGCTCTGATCCCTGTCCGATCCGCCGCAAACCGCTGCAAAAAATATTAAAGGGCCGATATTTATCCCGATATTTATACTCAAACCCCGCGATGCCCCGCCATAAACGAGTGGGCAGTTACACTTCACTACGTCATCAAGACGATTGCATATCTCCACGTAAAGTTGTACAATATCACTAAATTTGTGATTTTCGTGAAACAATTATCGAATAGAGGAGATGCCGATGAAGTTTATAAGGGAAATTATAGAAAGACTCCTCAAGGAAGCCGATATCCCCATAGAGGTGGCCTACTGGGACGGTGAAGAAAAGAAGTTCGGCGGTGGGGCGGCGAGACACAAAATCACCTTCAACTCACCCAGGGCCATGATGAGATTCGTATTCGGCCTCGGCATGGGATTCTGTGAGGGCTACACAGACGGGAATATAGAGATCGAGGGAGACCTTCAGGAGCTCCTCACCATACCCTACAGGGTGGATTTATCGAATCCTGCTCTCAAGCACCTGACGAACCTCTCCGATTTTATCGCCTCGCTGAGAAGGAGAAACACCCTCTCCGGTTCGAGAAAAAATATCTCGCACCACTACGACATCGGAAACGACTTCTACAGGCTCTGGCTCGACAAGAACCTCCAGTACACATGCTCCTACTTCAAAGACACCGACGTGGATCTGGACTCGTCCCAGATAGACAAGATGGATCACGTCTGTAAAAAGGTCGATCTGAAGGAGGGGGAGGAGGTCTTGGAGACCGGGTGCGGCTGGGGGGGGCTTGCCGTTCACGCCGCAAAAAACTACGGCGTCAGGGTCACCGCATATAACATCTCCAGAGAGCAGGTAAGCTACGCCCGAAGGCTCGCGGAAGAGGAGGAGGTGGAGGGGCTCGTAGATTTTATCGACGACGACTACAGAAACGCAAAGGGGAGCTACGATAAGTTCATATCCATCGGCATGATCGAGCACGTGGGAAAGGAGAACTACCGGGTCTTTACGGATTTGATCAAGAGGACCTTAAAGGAGGAGGGAAAGGGAATCGTCCACTTTATAGGCAAGGTCACCCCGAAGAGGGGAAATTCGTGGATATATAAATATATCTTCCCCGGCGGATACTCCCCCTCCCTCTCCGAGGTACTCTCCCCCTTTGAGGAGAAGGGCCTTGTCGTGAGGGATATTGAAAACCTGAGGCTCCATTATGCGAGGACCCTCGACCATTGGGCGGAGAGGTTCGAGAATTGCCTGGACAAGGTCGGTGATATGTTCGACGAAAAGTTTATTAGGATGTGGCGCCTCTACCTCAACTCCTCGTCGGTCAGCTTCAAGTGCGGGGGACTCTCCCTCTACCAGATTATCTTTACCAACGGACCCGATAACCGCGAAGAGATGACGAGAGAATCCTTATATCTGCCCGATCTTGAAGCCCCGAAATGGAACTACACGATGTAATTGTTGTGGGAGCGGGGCCGGCCGGCGCAATCGCCGCCGGTGCCCTTGCGTCTCATGGACTTAACGTCCTGGTGGTGGATAAAGACACCTTCCCGAGGGAAAAGCCGTGCGCCGGCTGGATATCGCCCCTGGTCTTCGAGCTGACCGGGATATCCCCCCAAGAATATATGAAGAGCGGGACGCTGATTTCGTTCTCATCCCTCGTAGTGTGGGACCTGAAAGGTGTGCCGAGGGAGGTTGAGTTCAAGAGGACGATGGGTTACGGCATAATCAGGTCCGAGTTCGACTCGTTTCTCGTAAAAAGGATGCGGGGGGCAGCGCTCAAGGAGGGAGTCCGCGTCTCCTCCGTCGAGAGAGACGGCCACGGCGTGGTGATCAACGGCTCCCTCAAGGCGAAGGTAATTATCGGGGCCGGGGGGCACTTCTGCCCCGTGGCGAAGAGATTCGGCGAAGAAGGCACCAACGAAAAAGCGGTGGCGGCTGTGGTATCGGAGACCAGACTCGATAAAGAAACGATAATGGGCCTCACCCCGAATCCTGACACACCGGAGATCGTCTTCAACGAAGATTTTTCCGGCTACGGCTGGTATTTCCCCAAGGGGGAGTATCTGAATATCGGGGTCGGCTCCACCTCCCCGAAGGACGTAAACTCACACAAGGAACGCCTCTTAAAGAGGCTTGGCGATCTGGGGAGGCTCCCCGATCCTGGCAGGTACCCGCTGTCGAAGTTCTCGGGACATGCGTATAAGCTGTTTAAGGTCGCTCCAAGAAGGCTGGTGTCGGATCGCGTAATCCTCGTTGGGGATTCGGCCGGGGTGGCCTACAACATGACCGGGGAGGGGATAGGGCCGGCGATATTCTCGGGGCTGGCCGCGGCAAGGACGATCATCGATGCCGGAGGCAACTACTCCGCAGAAAACCTCTCCGTATATAGAAAGCGGATATACTCCAGATTTGGCAGGCCCTATTCGCCCCTGTTTTTGTCCATCGCTCCGTTAATCCCCAAAAGTGTTATAGGGCTTCTAAGGAGAATCGCTTTAGGGGGCTCCTTTGGGAGAAGGGAGATAGTGGCCAAGAGGTGGTTCTTCAGGGATTGAGATGATTTTATGGGCTCGTTGGGATTTTGGCTTGTATCTTCTTAAATCGATGTAAGGGCAAAGGATATTTAAATGTTTCATCAAATAGTATTTGCGATTGTAAATATTGCAATTATAATTAAGCCATTTTAAATATTACTTCTCTATAATAAATTACCAAAAACTCCTTTTATCAAAAACATTTATCTTGACAACCAACCCCTTCAAATATAGAGTAATCTCAAGCTAATATTGAATCGCATTCGATTCCTCTTCTACCGACACCTCTTCAGACAACACCGCTGACCAATCATAGAAAATATGTAAATGGCCTTTTTAAAAAGGCAGGATATTTTTCAAGGACAGACGACATACAGAGATCATAAACGAGTTTTATGAACCGTTTGGGAAGATGTATAAAGGCACACTTGATTTCTTTCAATTTATTGTAATCGCTTGTTTGATTATATAAAATGTTTTATTTTTTTTAAGGTGAATCATGGATAAGATTGAAAGAGTGAAAACTGTCCTTAATCATGAAGTTCCCGACAGGGTCCCGACCATCTCGTGTATGGATGTGCAGAAATACATTTACGACTCCCTTGGCGAAGTGCCCGTCAACTCCTACAGGTTCATTACAAACCCAATCACCGCAAAGATCATCGATATCACCGCCCCTTTGCTCAATCAGATGGGCGTATTCGAGCGCGACGTGAGGGAGTTTATGCTTAAAAAACTTGAATCTGATGTCAAGATGGGCTTTGACGCCACGTGGGCCCTTTACGCCAATATCTTTCTCTTCAAGGACTCCAAGGAGATGACCGACATCTTCGGCGGTCGCCTCTACAAGATCGTCGACGACGGTCACGGCAATATGGACGTCCCTATGTATATCAGGGGGACGTTCGAGACGCCGGATGACTGGAGGCGCTTCAACAAGAAGAGATGGGAGGCCATGCCGGAGAAAATGTTCAAGTTCAACGAGCTGATCAACCGGGAGTTCGGGAAAGACATCTACCTCTTCGGCTCCAACCTTTTCGGGATATTCGAAAACATGTGGCAGCCGTTCGGGTTCGAGAAATTTGTACGGATCCTTAAAAGGGATCGTGCCTTCATCGAAGAGGCCGTTGAATACAACAAAATAATATATTTTCAGTGCGTCGACGCTTCCGTTGATGCGGGCCTTAAGGGAATAGTGTACACCGACGACATGGCCTACAAATCTGGGCCGATGCTGAATCCTAAGATGATGGAGGAGCTCTTCGGCGACGCGTTCCGTGAGATCACAAAGCGCGCCCACGACAAGGGCGTTAAGATGATCATCCACACCGACGGCAACACGATCCCCCTCCTCAAGTACTTCGTAGATTGGGGCTTTGACGGCCAGCACGCCCTGGAGCCGACCGCGAACGTGGACCTTGCCGATGTGAGGAAAGAGATCGGGGAGAAGCTGACCCTCTGCGGACACCTCGATATAGCCCACGCCCTCTCCCACGGGACGAAGGAGGACGTGTTTGAGAACGTCAGGGACTCCATCAAGAAGGGGGGGAAGAAAGGGAACATCATGCTCGGGCCGTGCAACTCCCACTCCGACATAAAGTTGCAGAACATACGGTGGATGTTGGAGGCGGTAAACGAGTACGGAAACTACCCCCTCTCGATACATTAATTGGGGATGGAGGATTAAGAAAGGTTTTTTGTTAAAACAGTTGAGCTTTGGAGATTATTTCTATATCTAGAGCGAGACTGATGCTGTAAACCAATGACCACCGGTCATTTACGGGGGATTAGCCTAAATAGTTGAAATGAAGCTGAAAACAGCCGCTTTTTTAAATTACGCAGTTGATTTAGGTCTTTTGTGAATCGGCGTGGACACTGTTTTTACGCCTTAAACAGCCGATTAAGTTAAAAAATGCCGTTTTATAAAAAGGCTCCGGCTCCCCACGTGATCCTTGTGCTCAAGGCTTGACTAATCGATCGGAAGAACCATCGGTGAGAATATGAAGCCGAAAGGGAATTGGCCTCCCTGTCATCTTAAAAAACGGGCGGCCGGTATCTCCTTACGTACGGCCCTCTACTTGGTCTGCGCTTGAAGGGCATATGCCGGGTGCCGTTTTCTCCTCAAGACGAATTTCTCTATCTCCACCGCCACGAATACGACCGATGAAAGGAGAAGCGTAATAATCAGCTCATAGAACGTCAGCGGAGCCGTGTGGAAAAAGGGGTTTAAAAACGGTACATAGATGGTCGCCAGCTGAAGGGCTACGGTCAAAACCAGCGCGCCGATCAGCGGCTTGTTTGTGAAGATCCCCTGGACGAAAAACGACTCCCGCTCCGACCTAATCGCCAGGGAAAGCCCCAGCTGGCTGAGGCAGAGGACGGTGAACACCATCGTCTGCCAGTGGGTGTCCCCAATCCTAATGGCCCATGCCTGGGTGGCCAGACATACAATGCCCATCAGAAGCCCCACCCAAACGGCGTCGACGCCCACTCCCTGGGCGAACACGCTCTCCTGGGGATGCCTCGGCGGTCTCTGCATAATTTCCTTTTCCGCCGGCTCGACGGCCAGCGCGAGCCCGGGAAGGCCGTCCGTCACCAGATTTATCCATAATATGTGGATCGGCAAAAGGGGAATCGGGAGGCCCAGAAACGGCGCGAGAAACAGTGTCCATATCTCCCCGGAGTTGCTCGTCAGGGAGTACCGTATAAATTTTCTGATATTGTCGAATATCCGCCTCCCCTCTTTCACCGCCTTTACGATGGTCGCAAAATTGTCGTCGAGAAGGATCATGTGGGCGGCCTCTTTCGATACGTCCGTTCCGGTAACACCCATGGCGACTCCGATATCGGCCCTCCTGAGCGCCGGCGCGTCATTGACCCCGTCTCCCGTCATGGCGACGTACTGCCCCTTGTCCTGAAGTCCCTTTATGATCTTGAGCTTCTGCTCCGGGGCCACCCTCGAATAGACACGCACGTCCTCGACGCGCTTCTCGAAATCAGTAAGGGACAGCTTTTCGAGCTCCGGGCCCGTTAAGGCCGCTCCCGAATCGTCTCCCATTATCCCGAGTCTCTTTGCCACCGTTTTGGCTGTCAGAGGATGGTCGCCGGTGATCATCACGGGCTTGATGCCCGCCGTTCTGCACAGACCAACCGCTACTTTTGCCTCCTCCCTGAGCGGGTCCATAAGACCGGCTATCCCGAGGATGGTCAGCCCCGATTCTACGACCTCCGACGAAATATCATCCGGAAGCCTCTCCCACTTTCGCATACAGATACCCAGTGTCCTCAGGCCCTCATCCGCCATCCGATCACCCGCCTCAACGATTTTCTTTTTATCGATGGGGACTTTCCCTTCGGGTGTGAGCATATAATCTGATCGCTCGATCATCACTTCGAGGGCGCCCTTCGTAAAAGAGATGAAGCCCTCTTTTGCGTCCTGATGAATCGTGGTCATGCACTTTCTCTCGGAATCGAAGGGTATCTCCGCGACCCTCGGATAAGCCTGCTCCAGCAAGGTCTTTACGATGCCGCATTTCTCGCCGACCGCAAAAAGGGCCGTTTCCGTAGGATCACCCAATATCTTTCCGTCCTTGTCTTTGCTTGCATCGTTGCTCAGTACCATCGCCTTGACGAGGATGTCGTCCCCGCCTAATAGGAGGTTTTCGCAGCTGAAATTGTCCCTTGAGACCGTTCGGCCGTCAACATATACCTCTTCCACCACCATCTTATTCATGGTGAGGGTGCCGGTCTTGTCGGAGCAGATATAGGTTACGGAGCCGAGGGTCTCCACCGCCGGGAGCTTTCGTATCAAGACATTTTGCTTGACCATCTTTCGGGCGCTTATCGCCAAGGAGATCGTGACGACCGCAGGCAAAGCCTCGGGAATTGCGGCCACCGCCAGAGATATCGCCGTGAGCAGCATGGTCATGATCGGCTCCCCCCTCGCAACTCCTGCGGAGAAGACGACCGCGCAGATGACGAGCACGGCGATCGCAAGCCTCCTGCCCAGACGGTTGAGCCTCTTCTGGAGGGGTGTTTTTACCTCTTCCTCGCTCTGGAGCATCGTGGCGATCTTGCCGATCTCCGTATTCATGCCGGTTGCAACAACGATCCCCGTGCCGCGGCCGTAGGTCGCAAACGTACCCCTGTAAGCCATGTTTTTTCTGTCACCGAGGGGGATATCCGCCTCGTTTAACGGATCGGTCTCCTTTTCTACCGGAACCGACTCGCCGGTGAGGGCCGCCTCTTCTATCTTCAGTCGGAACGCCTCGGAAAGCCGCATGTCTGCGGGGATGATATTTCCCGCCTCAAGCACGACCGTATCGCCGGGGACGAGATCGGAGGCCGGGACTGTCGCCGGAATCCCGTTTCTCAACACCGTTGCTGCGGAAGAGGCCATTTTCTTGAGCGCCTCCATCGCCTTTTCCGCGCGATACTCCTGAACAAATCCCACCACGGCGTTCAAAACGACGATTACGACGATGGCGATTGCATCGGAGGCCTCGCCGATAAATCCCGCGACAACGGCGGCGGCGATCAGAACTATGATCATAAAGTCGGTGAACTGGTTGAAGAACATCACGAAGGGGTGCTTTTTCTTCCTCTCCTTAAGCTCGTTTGGCCCGTACCTCTCAAGGCGCAGGGCCGCCTCTTCACTGGAAAGACCTCGAGGGGAAGACCCAAGAATATCGAAGACCTCGTCTGACGAAAGGAGGTGTCCGTTTTCTATATTATCACCGTTTTTCAACGATACGACTCCTCAGAATATTTTACCTGCTCGCTTCATTTATCGATCTTATCGTTACCCCGGCCGAAACTATGTTGAATCCTTTGTAGACAGTTTTTTGGACTATGTGTAAGGAAACCTGCCGCTTGAGGCCCCGGATCTAAATATTTATATGTGATCCACCTGCTGACACATCGGCGTAAAAAAACCTCTATCACGCCGCCGACGGTCGAAATAAAGGCCTTGCTCATTATGTATAACCCAATCATTGTTACCGGGGCTCTCATGACCGCTTCGATAATCCAGCCGCCCCCCCCTTGCGGAAATTATAATATATGGGGGAAGGGAATTTGTCAAGGGAAAACCATTAGCGTATATGTAGATCCCCTTTGTCGGTCTCTGTCAATCAGATCCGGGTTTTCGACCCCGCAAATTTGGTCAAACAAAAACCCTGCAAGACCTATATGCTCAAAGGAAAAAACGATAAGAGTTTCAATAACCTTTAATGAATGCATGCGCGGGTAAATAGGATTCGAAGATCGATTCACTGATATACGAACAGGCTATGTTTGACGATAAAGGATTTCTACCATTGCATAATTCTTAATTGAGCGCCCCTTCGGGACATTTTACATTCTCTTATTTGCCCTATATTGTACTGAAATGCTCAATAACAATCTGTTTTTTATTCAATTATCACTACTTCTTCGTCAAATAGAAGAGCATCCCCAAGAAATGGGAAATGCTTCCACCTAAAACAAAAAGATGCCACAGTGTGTGATGAAACGGGATTTTCCTGAGAATATAGAAGAGCAGCCCCAGCATGTAGCTTGCTCCGCCGATAAACAACCAAAGCACCATACCGGGAGGCAGCATTTCGAGCATGGGCTTGATGGCAATGAGTATCAACCAACCCATCATGATGTAGATTCCAAAAGAAACGAGCTCGAAACGGTCCCGAAATATCATTTTAAAAACAATCCCGACTATGGCCAATCCCCAGATCACACCGAAGAGTGTCCACCCCCAGGGACCCCGCATTGAAACAAGGGTTAAAGGTGTGTAGGAGCCGGCGATCAGGAGATAAATTGCGGAGAGGTCGAGGAGGCGAAAAAAGCGCTTTATCTTGGGTTTTCTGAATCCGTGAAACAGCGTGGAGACGCTGTATAGAACTATCAGCGTTGCACCGTATATGCTGAAGCTCACAACGCGCCACGCGTCGCCGCGGAGACTTGCAAATACCACCAGTATCACCAATCCGGCGATGCTCAACGCCGCGCCGATACCGTGCACGATGCTGTTCGCAATCTCCTCTCTCTGGCTCTGATTCTCCCAATCGGGGGTCATCCAGTCAGGTGTTTTTTGCTTCTTTGCAGCTTCTTCCACTTCCACTTTTCCGATCTAAAATTTTTTATCTGCAATTTTAAGAGATTTTGCAGATGAATTATAGAGGAATTAACTGAAATAAACAACTCTTTTTTTTAACACCCAAATTTAGGGGATTGCGAAAACTCGTAAGCCGTTGAAAGCATTGGTTCGGCTGAATGGGATAGATTGTTAAAAACATAAAAAGCAAAACAAGACATCTCTTAGCTCTGCCCGCAAGGGGGAAACGGTTGGAATAGACATGAAATTATTAGAAAAGATAGACCACCTGAAATCGAACGACCCTACTTTCTGCCGAAGGGCTGCACCAGGAGATGAAAAAGCGACAGCTTCCTCTCATCCCTTATCATAGCCAGCCCTATCTTCATATCATTATGCCCCATCTTCGGCTGGGGGCGGTATGTTCCAAGGAGCCGATCCCACCAGGAGACGCTGAAGCCGAAATTTGAGTTGAACTCCTTGATTATGACCGAGTGATGGACCCGGTGCATGTCCGGCGTCACAACCAACAGCCGAAGTATTCGGTCAAGCTCGATCGGGATATAGATATTGCTGTGGTTGAACATAGATGCGGCGTTGAGAACGACCTCGAAGATCAGGACGGATAGGGGCGGCGCCCCAAGAAAGAAGATCGCCCCGATCTTTATCCCCATAGAAAGCACGATCTCCAATGGATGAAAGCGGGTCCCGCTGGTGACGTCGATGTCCAGGTCGGTGTGGTGCATCCGGTGAAGCCGCCAGAGGAGGGGGATTGTGTGAAACATGACGTGCTGGAGGTATATAACGAGGTCGAGGACGACCACCGAGATCACCACGGCCGCCCAGTACGGAATCTCGATCATGTTTAAGATCCCCAGGTTCCGCCCGGAGACGAAGATTGCGACTCCCACGGCACCCGAGCTGAAGATGAGCCTCACAAGGGCCGTATCCACCATCGTAATCCCGATGTTCGCCGTCCACCGGCCCCCCTTGGACGCCCTGAGGGCCCTCCGGGGGATTATCATCTCCAAAACCGCAAAGAGTATAAATACCCCGAAAAAAAATCCGAGCCTGATAGTTGCCTCATTTGTCATAGTAATTAGTTCCTCACTTTATTTTATCTTTTGCCTCGATCCCCCTCTTCCGATTATACCATTTTGAGAGACGTTCAGGCGATATCCCAAGGTGGTATCCCAAAACTACAATCTGGTTTATCGCGGTAGTCCTGATCACACCGAGACGCTCCCACCTCCTTTTCGAGGTTGTCACGGGACATCTCGCGATGATAACGTCGCCGATCTTTTTGAGCCTTCCCGCCAGCTCGTAGTCCTCCATGATCGGGATCTCCAAAAAACCGCCGACGCCCTCGAAGAGGCGCCTCGACAGGAAGAATCCCTGATCGCCGTAGGGGAGCCCGAAAAGGCGCGATCTTATATTTGCGTTAAAGGAGACGAGCCTAAGGAGAAGCCCCCTTCCCCCTATCCCCAGACGAAAAGCCCCCAGCGAGACCCCGGGGTTTTTCATGATGCAAAATATCTCCCGGTCGTATCGTTCGGGGAGGATCGTGTCCGCGTGGAGAAACAGCAGGACGTCGCCGGAGGCGGCCCTCGCCCCGTCGTTCAGCTGCCTTCCCCTCGGTGGAGAGCTTTCGATTACCTTCGCCCCAATGGATCGGGCGATTCTTATCGTGTCGTCCGTGCTTCCTCCGTCGGTGACGATGATCTCGACGTTTTTCACTCTTCCGGCCGAACCGATCGTCTTTGCGATATTTTCCGCCTCGTTCAGCGTCGGAATTACTATGGAGATTCGACTCGGATTGAACGCCTCCGTCTTTTTCTCCACCTCCTCCCAGAGGGAAAGGTCTTCCGGCCTGTCCACGTCCGCCAGCCTGTCGAGGAGGGCGAGGCTCAATCCCTCCCTTCGGGCGGCCTTTACGGTTTCCGCCAGCACCCCGTCAGTTCCCCACCGAATCCCGGAAAAGAGCCTTCTCAGAGCCTTCCGCTTCATCCCTCTTTTCAGCCCGACGAGGTAATACCCGCCGTCTTTCGCGGGGCCCAGCGCCACATCGGAGGATTCGAGGATATTAAAGGCGGACTCGATGATCTTCGGCGTGAGGCGGGGGATGTCTACGCCGAAGAGGAGGGCGTGATCGACGCCGTCCCTGAAAGCTTCGGCGAACGCCCCCTCCATCCTTCTCCCCAGGTCGCCCCTCCCCTGGGGGCGGTATATCAATTCTTGGGAGTAATGTGAGAGCCACTTTTTGAACCTTCCCCCCCTTGCGCCGAAATGGCGGATCTCGATCTCAACTGGATGGTTAGCAGAGAAAGCCCGGGCGGTTGCGACCGTGTGTTCCGTCATCATCCGGTGGATGTTCGCCGCCCCCTCCCCCCCAAGCTTAGGGACGAGGCGGGTCTTTACCCCGTGGGGCGTCGGGTATTTCGTGAAGACGATCAGGCGCTTTATTTTACGACTCCCTTCATATCTTTTTTGGCCTTCTCTTCTACCGATCGTCTTTTCCATCCGAAGGGGACTTAAATTACCTGTTCAACGAAAGCCACGCCTTGAATATCTTTTTTACCATCGGCGTGAGCTTGGTTCGATTGTATTTATCCCCTAACTGCCTTATCGCCTCCGCCTGGGTGGGGTAGGGGTGAATCACCGACGAGAGGGAGCCGAGACCGAGGCCCGCCCTCATGGCCGCCGTAATCTCGCTTATCATCTCCCCGGCGTGCCTGGCCACGATGGTCGCCCCGAGGATCCTGTCGGTCCCCTCCCTGACGTGAACCTTGACGAATCCGCCCATTTCACCGTCCAGGACCGCCCTGTCCACGTCCCTCAACTCCTGTTTGAAGGTGGTAACCTTAATGCCCTTGCCCTCGGCGTCCCGCTCGTACATCCCCACGTGGGCGATCTCCGGGTCGGTGTAGGTCGTCCAGGGGACGGTGAGGGCCGACAGCCTCTTTCGGCCGAAAAAGAGGGCGTTCTGGATGACGATCCTCGCCGAGGCGTCCGCCGTGTGCGTGAACTTGTAGGGGATGGCGACGTCGCCGGCTCCGTAGATGCGCCGGTTCGACGTCCTGAGCCTGTCGTCAACTATAACACCGAACCTGTTGTATTTCACCCCAGCGGCCTCGAGGTTAAGGCCCTCCACGTTGGGGATCCTTCCGACGCCCACTAATATCTCATCTGCCGAAATATTTTTCTCAATACCGTCTTTTACCACGGTTACGATCTTCTTTTTGCCCTTTTTCGCGACCTCCTTGACCGCCGTTCCCAAAAGGATCTTAATCCCTTCGCTTTCAAAGGCCTCCTTTAAAATGTCGGCGGCGTCCTTGTCCTCACGGATGAGAAACTGGTCCGCCATCTCCACGACCGTGACCTTCGACCCGAGCCGACGAAAAGTCTGGGCGAGCTCGCACCCGATGGGCCCACCGCCGATTATCACGAGGTGACCGGGTCGTCTTGTCAGGGAGAAGATCGTCTCGTTGGTCAAATACCCGGCTTCTTTAAGTCCCTTGATCGGCGGCTCTGCGGGCCTGGTGCCGGTGGCGATGACCGCCCTTTTAAAGGAGAGGGTCGCCCCGTTGACGGAAACGGTCCGGGGGCCCGTGAATTTCCCCTCGCCCAGAAAGACGTGGACTCCGAACTCCTCTGAGAACCGCCTTGCCGAGTCGTGGGCGCTGATATCCGCCCTGAGCCTTCGCATCCTCTCCATGACGGCGCTAAAATCCACGTTGACTTTGCCGGACAGATTGACCCCGAACCTGTTGGCGTCCGTGATGTCGGCGGCCGACCGGGATGATCTGATGATCGCCTTCGAGGGAACGCACCCGCTGTTGAGGCAGTCCCCCCCCAGAAGCCCGCCCTCGATAAGGGCGACCTTAGCCCCCAGGCCCCCCGCCCCGGCGGCACATACCAGGCCAGCCGTCCCCCCGCCGATGACGACGAGGTTGTAGACAGGCTCCGGCACCGGATTTACCCAGTCGATGGGGTGGGTGTTTGAAAGGAGCGTTTTATTGTGGACGTCATTCGGCGAGAGCTCCGGCACGGCTTTCGTTGAAATCTCGCCAACGCTTCCCATTTCCACATTTCTCTCCTTTTCATGTAGGCTTTTTCGCGCGTACCTAACCACCACTGTCACAAAGACGATCGCCACAGCCAAGATTCCGATCAAAGATAGAGGCACCCTCCCCTCTGCGATGGCCGTAAAGACCAGGTCGGCGCCGACTACGTACATGATGGTGCCGGGGAGCATACAAAAGAACGACCAGAAGACATACGTGAAAAATCGGACCCTCGTCAGCCCGAAGGCGTAGTTCAGGAGGTTGAAGGGGAATATCGGCACGAGGCGGGTCAGGGCGACGATTACCGAGCCGTGCTCTTCGGTCATCCTGTCCAAATTCGCGAATGACTCCTTTCTTGAAATCCAGCCGGCGACAGACTCCCGGGCGAAGTAGCGGCTTATAAGGAAGGCGAAGCTCGCGCCTATTGTGGCGCCGAATATGACAACGACAACCCCCACAAAAGACCCGAAAATGGCGCCGGCGATGATGCTCAGGGGGGAGCCGGGAATCACCAGCACCGTCGCTACGACGTAGATGCCGACAAATACCAGCGGCCCCCACGCGCCGAACCTCTCTATGAATCCCTTGATCTCGCCGAGCCTGTCCCCTATCCCGAAGACCCGCACCAGGATAAAGAGGGCGAGTATGATTGCAATAAGAATGATGGGCTTTAGGAGCCCGCCCCCCTTCCCCCCTTCACCGGCGTTCCCTTTTTCCGTCATTTTTCCGTCCATATTGCTTTTCCTTTAAAGGTTATTGCCTTTCGTTCAGAGTCCAGTCGTAGTCAAGATACCTGATCCTATACTCTTTATTTATAAGATACTCTCTCGAAGCTTTGTCCAGGTATCCGCTTATGAAATTTAGAACGGCCCGCTCATCAACGCTGTGGCCCGAAAAGAGCTTTTCCGTTCCGTATCTCGCCACGAAGTCCTCCCCGAACCACTTGAAGATCGACGACAGGTAGACCGTGTCCGACTCCCTATCTATCCGAAACTTCTTTCTATTGGAGAGAAGATCTCTCGTCTGGCCGTCGAGCTGAGAGTCGAGCTCGGCGCCGCTGTACGGCCTGTTCAGGAGCCTCGGGCATCCCATTGCGGCGCAGACCAGCGCCATGTGAATCCTCGGCTCGTTGAAATTAGGTCTCAACCTTTTGTGCTCTATGGAGTCGAGGGTTATCTGGCCCCCCATCATGGGATACTTAAGATCGGTCCAGACGCCCGGTATCTGCAGGATGCTGTTTTTGGGTATGACAAGGGACCTGACAGCCGACGCCTTGATGGGATAGTGATCGATTATGGCAACGAGCGTCAGGGAGTTGTAGGCGTTGATCCAAAAGGCGATCTTTTCACTTTTCGTCCACGAGTTGAAGAACTCCGGCTTTAGCTCCTCCATCGAGCGGGAAAACGTGTCGAGACGTCCCCTGTCCTCCTTGAGCCCCCGATAGTCCACCATCCCCCGATCATCCACGTAGGCGTTTAGGATATATGTGTAGTCGCCGGTGTCGAACTCCTGCGCCGAAGACCGTGAGGGAGCGGACATCACAAGGCCGAAAATAGAGACGATCAAAAACGCCGAAAACAACAGTCTATCCGTTACTCTTTTTTCCATATGTCACTTCCCCATGTTATTTCATTTACTAAAATATTTACTAAAAGACCGGGCGAGACCGCTACCAAATCCCCTCGTACCCCTTCGGCAGGAGATTCCACCTCTTTCCGTAGACGTGGACTCGACGTGTCTCCTTGCCGGTCTTGTCGACAAAGCGCCCCCCGGCGTGGGCCCACGCCAGAATCCCACCCTTGAGGTT
Source organism: uncultured Thermodesulfobacteriota bacterium (assembly GCA_964542895.1). GTDB lineage: Bacteria > Desulfobacterota > Zymogenia > Zymogenales > Zymogenaceae > Zymogenus. Next base: position 480 of record CAZIWT010000054.1, on the reverse strand, counting down.
ATAGGCGTCGTACCCGTCTTTTATCAACCTCTTCACATATCTCCCGCTCCTTACCCCTATGGTGCAGTAGACGACGATCGCGTCGGTTCTGTAATCTTCGATTCTCTCCTCAAAGAGTGCCTCGTCAATCGCCCCTGGGATCATCGATACATCCCTCTCTTTTCGGGTGCGGTTGTCCACCAGGATGACCCGATTCGTCTTTTGCAGCTCGAGGAGCCCGGTAACGGTGATCTCTGTGGTCTTCGGGGCGAAAAGGCCGTAGAGCCTGTTTACGGATTCAAGATTTTCCTCGTCGGTTTCGGCGAAACCTGTTTTTATCGGGAGGTGGAGAAGACCGAGCGTGAGCATTGTGAAGAAGAGCAGGATCGCAGGGGCCCTGAGAGTCTTGTTTAAAATACCTCCCCCCATGTCATTGAATCCCCGGATTTATCGCCACACGGGAATTAAACGTCATCGTTATCTCTTAAAGGCTTAAAGGCC
>CAZIWT010000053.1:0-22337 GCA_964542895.1 uncultured Thermodesulfobacteriota bacterium | reverse complement strand
AACCATAACTTGAATTTATAGACAGCAGATAACATCCTTATACAATCACGCCTCAAAAGCCATCCCGACTTTCGACTTAATATGTCTTTCGAAAAAAATGCTTGACATATAGATAATGTCAAGCGATAATATTAGGTGAGGCTATATATATTAGTAAAACATTTAACAGACTAATATATTTAGGCATATCTAATATTGAATAGTATTGCATCCTCTAACCTTTCGAGCAGAAACGGTGCTCTAAACGAGGGGATTGAAAGAAGGTGAAAATATTATGATAATCGATACATTGCTGGGAGTCCTCAACGCCACCTGGTGGATACTGAAGGAGGCCGCCCCCTACGTACTTTTCGGCTCCCTCTTTGCGGGACTCCTCTACATCTTCGTAAATCCGGAAACGATCTACAAACACTTCGGGAAGGGCAAGGTAAGGTCGGTCCTCCTGGCGTCGATATTCGGAATCCCTATACCGCTATGCTCCTGCGGGGTGCTGCCGGCTGCCGTCTCCTTGCGAAAACAGGGGGCCACCCGGGGGGCCACCCTATCCTTTCTCATCTCCACCCCGGAGTCGGGAGTGGATTCCATCGCCGTGACCTACGCCCTGATCGACCCCCTGATGACGGTAATAAGGCCGATTTCCGCTTTTATATCCGCAGTTGTAGCGGGAATTGCGGATAATTTCACCTCGGACGAAGAAGGCGAGGCGGACCCGGGAAAGAGAGACATCACCTGCAAGGTGGACGGCTGCTGCGACGGGATCGACTGTCCCATAGAGATACACAGGAGCCACCACACCTTATTTGAGAAGCTTACGGCGGCGGTCAAATACTCCTTCGGCGAGCTGTTCGAGGATTTCGCCCTCTGGTTCACGGTCGGTGTTGTCGCGGCGGGGGCGATAACCTTTCTCGCCCCGGAGCAGCTGATGGAGAGATACCTCGGCGGCGGCCTCCACGCGATGTTGATAATGCTTCTTGCGGGAATACCGATGTACATCTGCGCCACCGCCTCAACCCCCATCGCGGCGGCCTTGATCCTCTCCGGCGTAAGCCCCGGGGCGGCTTTGGTGTTTCTGCTTGCAGGCCCGGCGACGAATCTGGCGTCCCTATCCGTTGTGGCGGCGACGCTGGGGAAACGATCCGCCGCGATCTACCTGGCGACCATATCCGTCGTCGCAGTATCGATGGGGCTCCTGACAGACCGGCTCTACTCCTACTTAAAGATATCTCCCGAGGCCTACGCGGGAAGGGCGTCGGAGTTTATCGGCGAGCCGGTCAAGGTCGTTCTCGCCATCCTTACCGCCCTCCTCCTTCTCTTCGCCATATACAACAAGTACGTAAAGAGGAAGGGGAGCTGCGATTCAACCTGCTCCGTGGAGCATATCCACCGCGATGATGATCACGCCCACCACGATTGAGGAAATCGCCCGCAATTTGAAACCTGATCAATGTAGAAAAAAGGGGAGACAGCCCTTGTTATAAAGCGCCGTCTCCCCTTTAAAATTGTTTCTATCCTTTTTAGATCAAATACGGTTTTGAGAGAGCTCCTTCTCTCTCCCCAACACTGCTACTTGGTCATCCGTGAATCGACGGCCGGCGTCAAATCGTATCGCCGATCAAGCAGGAAATCCTACACTATCACGATCATCGATCGAAAAATCCCGCCCCTCCCCCAAAAACCACGGGCTTTCCCCAACCATGACGATTCAGGAGCGGAAGACAACACCTATCCACCCACACCTTCCCTCTAAAAAAAATCTTTCAGTCGATAACAAATTTCACCAACCCTCCAGCCGGCAACCCAAAACCCACAATCAAAAAAACGCTACTTCTTCTCTTTCTTCGCCTTCTCAAGTTCCTTTGCCCTCAGCTCCTTTCTTAAGATCTTACCCACCGCGGACTTCGGAAGGTCGTCCACGAACTCGATTATCTTCGGCACCTTGTAGGCGGCCATCTTCTCCTTGCAGTATTTCGTTACATCTTCTTCCGTCAAGGTCTCCCCCTCCTTCACCACGATGAAGGCCTTTACCGTCTCGCCGCGGTACCCGTGGGGGACGCCCACCGTGCAGGCCTCGAGGACCTTCGGGTGGTCGAAGAGGATATCGTCGATCTCCAGCGGGTAGATGTTGTATCCGCCGGCGATTATCATGTCCTTCTTCCTGTCGACGATTGTTAGGTATCCGTCTTCGTCGAAGGTGCCGATGTCCCCGGTGTAGAACCAGCCGTCCTTCAAGACCTCTTTTGTCTCTTTCGGCTTCTTATAATATCCCATCATTACCTGGGGGCCCTTGATGATGATCTCCCCCGGCTCCCCTAACTTCATCTCCTTCTTCCCCTTCTCGATGTCGACGACCTTGATGTCTGTGTCGGGGACGGGGACACCCACAGTACCGGGCTTGAGCTTCCCGCCCCAGGGACCGGCCGTGGCCAGGGGTGCCGTCTCCGTGAGTCCGTAGACCTCGCAGATGGTTGCGCCGGTCAGCCCCTTGAGTTCGTTTATCGTGTCCGTGGCCAAGGGGGCCGCGCCGGAGATGAACCCGTCGATAAAGGTAAGGTTCATTTTTCTGAATTCAGGCTCGTTCAGGAGGCCCACGAAGATCGTCGGCACGCCGGGAAGCCAGTTAGGCTTGTCGTTTTTCAGAATATCGACGATTGCCTTCGGCTCCGGCCTCGGAATCATGATATGCTCCCAGGACTGCCAGATATTGGTATTCTGGACCGCCGTGAAGCCGGCCGTGTGAAATATCGGGAACGTCCCCACCATCCTTACCTCGCCGGGGGCGATGTCCGGGAACCACCCGACCAGCTGCTGGACGTTGACGCTGATGTTCTCGTGAGAGAGCATGACCCCCTTGCTCACCCCGGTCGTCCCTCCCGTGTAGAGGAGCGTCGACAGCTCTTCCCACTTGCTCTTGTCCTCGAGCGGCTCAGTTGAGTATTTCTTTATCACGTCCTGGAAAACCATCAGGTCTTCTGTGGGCGTGATCTTTCTGTGCATCGCCTTCCTGACGTAGGGGAAAAGCTGCTTTTTCGGAAACGGGAGATAGGAGTTTATATGACAGGCTATCGTCTTCTCGATCTTTGTGTCCCCCTTGATCTTATCGATCCTTGGGACCAGAAGGGCCATCGTGATTATCATCCTGGAGTCGGAGTCGTTGAGCTGATAGGTGAGCTCCCTCTCCGTGTAGAGGGGGTTGTTCTGAACCGCCACCGCCCCGACCCGCCAGATCGCCATGTTCGTTACAACGGTCTGGGGAAGGTTCGGGAGACAAACGGCGATCTTGTCCCCCTCTTTGACACCAAGGTCCAACAACGCCCTGGCAAACTGATTCACCATGGCGTTGAGCTTTTTGTAAGTGATCTTGTTTCCCATGTAATTCAGGGCCACCATGTTCGGACTTCTTTCGGCCGATCTCGTCAGGGCCTGCGATATGGTAATCTTTTCATATTTAATGCTTTTTTTTACGCCCTCTGCATAAGACTTATGCCATAATTTCTCTTCCATTTAATCCTCTCTTAAAAAGTTAATAGATCAAAATATCTTTCCAACTCAAAAAAGGCCTGAGCCGTCAGTCGGAGTACCCGTTCGATTCATTGTTTTCGTATTTCCTCATTACCGCAATCCCCGACTTGACCACATCGAGACACCCGAAGGGCTTTATCAGGGCGAATATCGTCTCGACCTTTTCGGGCGTGCCGTTAAAGGCGATGGTTATCTTATCTTCGTGAAGGTCGACGATCTCGCCGTGGTAGTGATTCACGACCTGCAGGATGTCCCCGTGCTTCTCAACGCTGTATCTCAGCTTCACAAGGAGCATCTCGTATTCCAGAAACTCCTCTTTCAGGGAGTCCCTCACCTCTATGATATTGATTAGTTTCGCTATCTGCTTGACGATCCCCTTGAGTCCCGAGGGGGTGGCCATCAACTTGATAATTATCTTGTAGACATCCTCAATCTGGGTGCTGGCGCCGATAAAGGAGGTGATGTTAAATCCCCTCCTGCTGATGAGGTTGCTGACGTTTGCGGTCACCCCCGGCTTGTTCTCGCAGAGGATGGAAATGGTAAACTCCTGCTCTTCTTCTTTTGGATATATCCTTAAGACTCTCTCAAGTTTCTTCTCCATTTCGTTAAACCCGTTAAATCGTTTCAATCACGTTTCAATCACGTTTTAATCACGTTTTAATCAATATTTGAACAACTTAATGTTATTTTATTCGATATAATTCAATGCATTGTCATTTTTCGGGGATGGCCCTAATACATATTTACATATTATATTTCAGCCTAGCGAGGCCTCGAGTTCCCGGAAGCCCTCCGCATGGAGCCTGAGCATCTCAACGATGGGTAAGTTATAAGGGCATTTCTCTTCGCATTCGCCGCATTCGATGCATTCGTCCACCGTGGCAATTATGTCTTTCATAAAAGCCATGGCCTGCCAGGGCGCCAGGCGATTCATAATGGCCGGAAACATCTGGGCCTCCCTGATCATCACCCCTTGCGGACAGGGCAGACAATAACCGCAACGCCGGCAGAATGAATCTCCTAATTGTTCACGCATGCTTTCCATGTCCTGTCGGTCCTGGTCGGTCAGCGGTTGAGGCGTTTCGTACATGGCCATGATCTGATCGAATTCTTTTTTATTGGATACTCCGGGTATGGGTATTACATGCTGGTGTTGCTGGAGAAATTTAAAACAGAGGTCGGCCCGTTCAAGCATGCCGCCGCCCAAAGGTTTCATGGCTATAATGCCCATCTCTTTTTCCAGGGCCGCCGGATGCAAGGCTTCAAGGGCCTGGATTTCCACAAAGTTGAAAGGAAACTGAACAGTTTCAAACAGCCCGGTTTGAACGACTTTGAGAGCCGTGTCCTTATTATGGGCGCTGAACCCGATATGCCGGATCTGGCCTTTACCTTTTGCCTCCGTTGCCGCCTCCATAGCGCCGCCGGGGGCCAGGACTGTTTCCAATTCTGATTCCTCGGACAGGTTATGGAATTGAAAAAGGTCTATATAATCGGTGCGAAGCTGCTTAAGGCTGTTGGCGATATGTTCGGCCGCCTTTTCCTTAGATCTTTCCGTCGACTTGGTGGCGATTACAACCTGGTCGCGCACGCCTTCCAATGCCTGCCCGATTTTTCCTTCACTGTCCATATACATGTTTGCCGTATCGAAAAAGTTGACGCCGCGATCGAAACAATACCGGACCATTTCAGCGGCATCGTTTGCTTCCAACTGCATAATGGGGATCCCGCCGAAACCGAGTTCCGAAACCATTAGCCCGGTCTTGCCTAAACGATTTTTTTTCATGTTTCTGCCCCTGGCCGACGTTTTTTAAAATGAAATAAGAATAACATATCTCGAATTATGCGGCAAGAGCCGCGATTTTCGTGTTTCACGCCTTCCGGCCTCCGATTTTAGCGGTTGAACAGGCTTTGATCCGGTCCGAAAGGCTTGTGTATCATCCACAAAAATGCCCTATCCCCCTGTATAAAAGTGCCCTACCCACCTGTACAAAAATACCCTACTCCCCTATAAAAAATCTTCCCAGCCCCCTGCATAAAAAATGCCCGACATCCCCCTCCCCCCCTCGATCGGCCTCATCCGCAAAAAATCCCTATCCCCAAAAAATGCCTTTACCCCCCCACGAAAAATCTCCCTGACCCCCCTACCTCTGGGGGTTTATCGACCTTTTGCCCCTGAACATGCTGACCTTCCCGGTGCGCAGCGACTCGATTATCCCGTAGGGCTCCAGCCGCTCGAAGAGCATGTCGATCCTCGACTCCTCCTCGGCTATCTCGATGATCGCCGCATCGTCGTAGATGTCTATCACCCTCCCACCGAAGAACTCGACGAGGTGCAGGACCTCCGTCTTTATCTTCTTGGAGAAGTTTATCTTGATCAGGGCGTACTCCCGAAGCTGGGAGTTCTTGTGGTCGTGCTCCGCCGTCCTGTGGACGTTAAGCAGCTTCAGGACCTGCTTTCTCACCTGTTCCAGGACGGCCTCGTCGCCGTCTACGGTGATGGTGAACCGACTCTTGCCGGGGATCTCGGTGCTTCCCACGGAGAGGGCCTCGATGTTAAAGCCCCTCCTGAAAAACAGTCCGGCTATGCGCATCAAAACGCCCGGCTTGTCCTCCACCAATATCGAGATTATCTTCTGCACGGCGCCGTCCTTAAGCCCCTTAAAAGAATTTAAAAACCCAAAATAACCAAACGATTAAGCCCGATCAATCGTCGTAAGACTGATAGGGGATGTTCTCCTGGGACTCGATGATACAATCTATCACAAAAGTCGATTTCGATTCAAGCCCCTTCTCCACCGCTCCCTTGACGTCATTTATGTCGGTAACCTTCACCCCGTCGAGGCCCATGCCTCTGGCCACATCGACGAACTCAACGTTGGGGGGAAACTCGCACTCCATATACTTCCCGTCGTAGAATGTGTCCTGAAGCTGGCGGATCATCCCGAGATGGTGGTCGTTCATTATTATTACGACCACCGGGATGTTGTAGTGGGAGGAGGTGGCGAGCTCCTGGATGTTCATCATGAAGCTCCCGTCCCCGGTAATGAGGACGACCTTCTTTTCCGGGCGCGCGGTCTTGGCCCCCATGGAGGCGGGAAAGCCGAAGCCCATCGTTCCCAGGCCCCCGGACGTGATGAACCCCCCCCTGTCGAGCCCGGGGCTGTTGTAGTATTTGGCGGCCCAGATCTGGTGCCTGCCAACGTCGGTGGTCACTATGAAATCGCCCTTCATCTCCGATAGGATCTCGACTATCGCGGGGATGCTCATCCCGTTATCTATGTCGTATGTCTCCAGGTTTCTTGTCGGCTTTTTCTTCTTTCTCTCCGTAACCGACCCGTCCTCCCTGAGCCTCTTGATCAGCTCCGTGAGGACGTTCTTCGCGTCGCCCACTATCGGGATATCCACCTTTACGGTCTTTTCTATCTCGGCCGGGTCGATATCTATCTGGATGAATTTCGCCAGGTCGGTGAATTTTTCGTAAGACAATACCGCCCTGTCTCCGAACCGGGCGCCTACGGCGAATATTACGTCGGCCGATTTGAGGGTGTCCACCGCCCTCTTCGTTCCGTGCATCCCGATCATCCCGATGTGGTATTTAAAGGACTGGGGGACGGCCGACTTTCCCATGAGGGTCGTCATAACCGGCGCGCCTAGGATCTCGGCGAGCTCCATAAGCTCACTCGTCGCCCCGGAGCGGACAACCCCGCCCCCCGCCACGATTACCGGGTTCTTCGCCGATGCGAGGAGGGATGCCGCCTTTTTTATCTGCCCACCGTGGCCAGCGATGATCGGATTGTACCCCTCTAGAGTCACCTCGACGTCAGGGTCGTACTCCGCCTCCTCCAGCATGACGTCCCTCGGTATATCGAGGAGGACCGGACCGGGCCTCCCGCTCTTGGCCAGGAGAAACGCCGTCTTCAATGCGGGGATTATCTCGGCCGCGGTCATGATATGCTGGTTGTGCTTCGTGATGGGGATGGTTATCCCGACGATGTCCACCTCCTGGAAGGCGTCGGTACCGATAAAGCGCCTCTCCACCTGGCCCGTGATGGCGACTATCGGGGAGGAGTCGAGATAGGCGGTGGCGATACCCGTGACGAGGTTGGTGGCCCCGGGGCCGCTCGTCGCAAGGCACACCCCCACCTCCCCGGACGCCCGGGCGTAGCCGTCCGCCATGTGGGCCGCCGCCTGTTCGTGGCGCACCAGGATGTGGCGGATGGGATAGTCGTCCATCCTGTCGTAGATGGGCAGTGTCGCCCCCCCCGGATAACCGAAGAGAACCCCGACCCCCTGGTCCAATAATCCCTTGAGGAGGATGTCCGCTCCCTTCATCTTCGCCATTTACCTCGAAATCCTGAAAATAGTTTTCTTCCAAACAACATTTTAATGATTCTATAGTATACACCCTCAATATTCAAGGTATTTTTTTGCACCCCACCTTTTTAGCCTGGGACAAAAGGGATTGAATTATTTCTCAAACCAGCCCAAATGTGTTATACTCTCCAAGATACAAAGTGTTTTTAGTAAGAGCTGAAGGGAGCAGTTAACGGCATCCAAAAACGTTAAAGGAGCCCGTTGTGGCAGTCAGGGCGGGGGGGTGGCATCCGGGCCGTCCCCTTTCGACCAAACGCCCAAGGGCCGTTTTTCTTAAAAAAAGAGTTTCAGGCGGAGATCAGATGGGCAGTCGAGCCGGAAATAGCGGTAAAAATCGCGAAGGGGGGGGGAGGGTCGTCCTGGTGAATCCCCCGGCGGGGGTTGCAAACAAGGATACAAGGTACCGTCTCCCGATCCTGAACTCCCTCCCCCAGCTCGGAATACTCTATATCGCGGGCGTCCTCTTGAGTGAGGGGATCGATGTCAGGGTCCTGGACGCCCAGGCCCTGGGGCTCGACGTCGTCGAGACCGTAGATTACGTCCGCGACTGGGCGCCCAAGATCCTCGGCCTCACCGGATATACCTCCACCGTCGGCTTCGCCCACGAAATTGCAAGGGAGATGAAGGATATCTCCCCCGATCTGGTGACGGTCCTGGGCGGGCCCCACGTCACCGCCGTCCCGGAAAAGACCCTCTCGTTGTTTCCCGCCTTCGACTGCGCCCTTCTGGGGGAGGGGGAGGATTCCGTGGCGCCCCTCTTCAAGTCACTCGTCGACGGAGGATTAAACAACGATCTCAAGAAAATCCCAGGTATCGTCTACAGGGAGGGAAAAGAGATAAGGATTAACGAGCGCCCACCATTGATCACGGATCTCGACACCATCCCGCCACCCCCGCTGGAGTTTCTCCCGGGCTTCCCCCAGCTCTACTCCCCGCCGATATTTCACTCCCCCAAAAGACTGGCGGCGACCCTCGTGACGTCCCGGGGATGCCCCTTTTCGTGCACCTTCTGCGACCGCGCCGTCTTCGGTAACAGGTACCGCCACCACAGCATCGAGTATATCATCGACATGATAAGGCGCCTTAAAGTCGATCACGGTATCGATCACATCATATTTTACGACGACAACTTCACCGTGGACAAAAATCACCTGACCCGGCTTTTAGAGGAGATCATGAGGCTGCCGTTTCCGATCACCTGGAACTCGGACGCCCGGACAGACCTCATAGACCCGGAGCTCTTGAGGCTGATGAAGAGGGCCGGGGCCTTTATGATAAACTACGGGATAGAGACGGCCGATCCCGACCTTCTGGAATCTATGGAGAAGACGCTGTCTCCCGAAACGGCCGCCCGCGCAGTCTCGATTACGGCGGAGGCGGGGATATACGTAAAGGGGCTTTTTATCGTCGGCGCCCCAGGGGAGACGAGAGATAGTATAGAGCGAACCAAGGATTTTATATCAGACCTCCCTTTTACCCTCATAAACGCCTCCAAATACACCCCATACCCGGGGTGCGAGGCCTACGAGGATATAGAAAAGTACGGGGAGTTCGATGAGGACTGGGAGAAGATGAACGCAATGAACTTCGTCTTCTGGCCCGATACGATCGACAGGGAAAGCCTGGTCAGGGGATACAATGACCTTCTGAAGGAGTTCTATAAAAATCCAAAACAGTGGAAGACGTTCAAAGTGATGCTAAAAGAAAACCGGTTCGATCGATTGAGGCTTCTTAAGACCACGTTGGGACATGCTCGATACTCCATAAAAAAAACGATATCGAAGAAAAAAGGATTAGACAAATTTGATTTATAATGTATCATGCTATATCTAAAAATCGGGCAATAGCCTTATATATAGGTAAACAGAGAAAGTTCAGTTTAACAATATTCCAAAGAAAGGTACGGAGTTTAAGCTATGAAGAGTACAAAATTCCAGGTTCTTAGCGAAGAAGAGATCAAGCGGATTCACGGATTGTCTTTTGAGTTGATGGAGGAGGTGGGAATCAAGGTCGAGGTCAAGAAGATGAGGCAGATGCTCGCCGATGTGGGCTGCAAGGTCGACGAGGCCACAAAGATTGTAAAGTTCCCCCAGAGCGTTATCGAGGATTACCTCAAGAAGGTACCCAGGGAGTTCGTTATCTGCGGGGCGGACCCCGACAACGAATGGGTGGTAAATCCGGACACCCAGATATTCGGCGGTCTCGGCACCGCCATAGGAATGTACGACCTCAAGACGGGGGAGTACCGTCCGACCACCCTCAAGGATACCACCGACCACATCATACTCTTTGAATATCTCGACAACATCGTATCCAATCAGATGGACTACTGGCCCCACGACATTCCGATGCAAACGATTCACTCGGAGACGATAAGGGGCTGGGCGGAGAACTGCACGAAGTCCTTCGGGATGGGGGCGTACGGCGTGATGCCCACCACCGACATGATGGAGATGACCGCCATCGTAATGGGGGGAAAGGATGCGATGAAGAAGAAGCATCCCTACATGTCGATCGTGAGCATCCACAGCCCGCTGTCCACATCCCAGATCCAGATCGAGGGGATGATGGTCGCGGCACAGTACGGTCAGCCGGTAATCCCGTCGCCCGAGGCGATGGCCGGAACCACAGCCCCCGTTACCCTCGCGGGGCTTTTGACCCAGCACAACGCGGAGATCCTCGCCCACATCGTCATGGCGCAGGTCGTCAACCCCGGAAACCCGGTCCTCTACGGCAGCGTCTCGACGATAGCGGAGATGAGGCGGGGCACCGTCTACCTGGGCGCCGTCGAGACGGGGATGATCAGCGCCGCCAGCACCCAGCTCGCCCACCACTTCGACATCCCTTGCCGGGTGGTGGCGGGGGCCACCGAATCGAAGGTCCTCGACATCCAGTGCGGCGTCGAGAGGGTCAGATCGATCATGCTGGCGGCGATGGCCGGGGCGAACTACATCACGTGCGTGGGCACCATCGAGTCGTCCATCGGCGGCTCCCACGAGATTTCTGTAATCGACGACGAGCTTATAGGGGCGGTAAAGAGGACCCTCAGGGGGATCGAAGTCGACGACAACGCGCTGGCCGTGGACGTAATCAAGAAGGTCGGGCCGGACGGAAATTACATCGCCGAGAGACACACCCAGCAGAACTTCAGGAAGGAGCACTTCCTGCCGAAGCTCGCGAGCATAGAGAAGAGGGACATCTGGGAGAAGGAGGGGAAGGTCAACATGGTCGATATGGCCAGGGACAGGGCGATCAATATCCTAGAAAAGCACAAGCCGAGGGATATCGACCCGAAGATGAAAAAAGAGCTCGACGACTACTGCGAGATGGTAAAAAACCGAACGATGGACGACTTCTACGCCGCCGAGTGGGAGGTATAAAGGCTTACACTTCTCGAAGAATTCATCAAGTTGAAAGGGGAGGATAGCCGGCGGGCGGCCTCAAACTTATTGCCGAATCGGTGAAGATGGTCGCGACCGCCCGAGAGCCTCTTTTGCACAACAGAGTATCTCTCTAAATGAGACTGCAGCCACCTCCCCTTTTAAAAAAGTTTTGGAGCTTTTTACACTCATAAGATAGGGGCAGATAATAATCTCCCCCTTTTTAATGAAATGGTTTTTCAAGAATCAGTGATATTTACGGAGAGTTTTCGATGACAAACAAAATCCTCGATGAGCTGAAAGTTGCGGTAATCGAGATGAATTTCGACGAGACCGAGGGGCTGACGAAAAAGGCCCTCGACTCAGAAATCACAGCAAGCGATATTTTGAATAACTCCCTCATCCCGGCCCTCGACGAGGTGGGAGAGCTTTTCAGCGAGGGCGAGTATTTCCTGCCGGACGTGCTGTTGAGCGTCAGGGCCTACGACAACTCGTACAAGTTTCTGGAGCCCACCCTGAAGGAGGGGGAGTACAGGGCGAAGGGGACGATCATGCTGGGGACCGTTTCCGGTGATATCCACGACATTGGGAAGAAGATCCTCGCCGCCCTGCTTCAGGGAAACGGCTTCGACATCGTCGACCTCGGGGTGGACGTGACCCCAGAGACGTTTCTGAACAGGGCAAAGGAGGTCAACCCGGACGTCATCGGTATGTCGGCCATGCTTACCACCACGATGCCCGCCATGAAGGAGGTAATAGACGTCCTTTCCGAGGGCGGGATCAGGGACAAATACAAGATAATCGTGGGGGGCGCCCCGTTGAACAAGAAGTTCTCGGACGAGATAGGCGCGGACGGCTACGGGGAGGACGCCCAGTCCGGGGTTGACCTGGTGAAGTCGCTCCTGAAATAGCAAGCCTGAAACAACAATATATAAAGACCCCTCGGTGACTTCGACATAAATCCCGAAAAAAAATAGGCCGCCCTCATTTAATGGGCGGCCTTCTACAATCTATAGATTTTCAACTGCGGCGACCTCAATGCTCGCCGAAAACGGCCCTCCCCGTCATCCCGTCGAGGAGCAGCTCCCCCTCCGGGCCCTTCTTGAAAATGAACTGCGTTGTTCCGTGACTCGCCGATTTCTTGCCGTCATCGACGCCGACCCGACGCTTGTCCCAGTGGGTATCGGCGAAGATAAGGCCCTTATCCTCACTTGACGACACCCTGTCTACCTTGATGTTTATTGTGAAATTGTCGTACTGGGCGAATTCGTTGGTGATATCCTCCTCCAAGACGAGATAGTCTCCATCGTAATCTCTGGAGACGTTGTTCATAAAGGAGGAGATGTCCTCCCTCTCGTAGGTATCGCTGAGGACTCCCAATATCCTTACGACCTCGTCGTAGTGGGTTTTGCCGCTCGTCTCATTTGCTTCTTCCCCGGCCGCCAAAAAGGCCAAGGATGACAAGATGATTGAGAGGGTAAAAAAGATAGATGCAATTTTACGCATATCGAAGAACCCTTTTAAACTAACGAGTATTGCAGACCTCAAGGGGAAAAAACTCCCCTCTTATTCAGAGATACTATTCGCCAGGCAGATCCGTCGAAGGCCCGTCGCCCTCATGCCTCATGATATTTCATCAGTCCGCGGGCTCCGTTTCCGTATCGGTTTCGCCTCCAACGGTTTCTTCACCGCCTTCCGTCCCGGACTCTCCGCCCCCTTCAGGTGGAGTTTTAGGGGGCTTCAAAACCGTCTCCCCCCCCTCCCCCTTCCCCTCACCCTCCATATCGACACTGAAACCCTCTTCATTTTGATACTTCTTCAAATCCGTATCTTTGTAAACGTTTGCCTTTTCGAGATTTTTAAGGTCGAAATAAGTGGCGGGCCTCACAGGCTTTCTATTTACCGCCGCTTCGACATCTTTCGAAATCGGCCTTATCTGCGATCCGGCGGCGATGATCTGGCCGGGGGGAAGGCCGGCCTTTTCCCAGATCGTCACCCATGAGTCCACGATAATATTCACCGCGAGGTCATAATATTGCTCGTCGGTAAGGTCCTTGTCCCAGGTGCCCCTTACGAGATCCTTTAGATCCTTAGAGAAATCCTCGACGGCGTTGTGCCCGTTGTAAGTAACTGTCAGCCTCTTCTCGTTGACGAGATAATCGAGGGGGTAATTGGGGGCGACCCCGATGTATCTCTTCGGCTGAATTGAGTCCGCGATATAGGAGCATATCAAGCCCATACGACGGGCTATGAGGTCCTCATCGGGAGACTTTTTCGACAGAAGCTCTATAACCGTATTGGAGATGATCTTTGCCTCGTCGGGCGCCGTTCCCCTCTCCCCCTCCGGCACATAGTAGCTCTTCCTGTAGTTGTAGCCGTAGGAGGTGGGGCTTGAAAGGGAGATGTTCAGCTCCCGGGAGCCGTAGATCACCGAATTTATGTTCTGCTTGAGAAAAATCCTGAGCTCCTTGGGACACAGCGCAATGGCGTCTTTTACCATCTGCGTGTGCACCTCGTTGTCCCAGGCGTAAGTAACAGGAGCCGAGATCATCAAGACAACGAGTACGACCAGAAACGTTTTTGCCCTCATCGTTCCACCTCCCCCTTTATTTTACGTAGAATTTATACATAACTTTTATAGAATTATATATAAAATATCCTACTATGTCAACACTTTTTTAGATATAACCCGCCTAAAAAAGTCGCATTTTCTTTAAAAAAGGGGGAAATGTCGACAAAAAAATAAAATCGGGCGAAAAAATCGAAAAAGAGGGGATCGATTGGACTAAAACCATTTAAATATGATTGAAACGGGTTTTAGGGGCCGGTGAGTAAAGCGGTTTTTCAAAGAAGTAAGGGGGAACCAGAGCCCGGGGTAGTTCAATATCGAATGTCTTGCCGGGACATTTGTATCTCACTCACCCGATCCGATCTCATCGATTACAACTCCCTTCGGCAGCACCAGGTCGAATATCTTTTCGTCGGCATTGCCGTTTATCACGATGTTTTCGAACTCGAAGGCGGTCACGTCATCGGCGGAGTAATAAATTACCGTGGATACGGGGGTAAAGTCCTTCTTGAAAGTAATGGCGATCTTTTCAAATTGACCTCCAGCCTCCTTCTCCTTCGGGATCAATGTGAGAGTCCTCCTGTCCCCCCTCTTCGTCAAAGAGGTGTCAAACTTATCCTTAAGCCCCTTCCGATCCCCTGTCCCGCCGAGGCCGAAGGTCATCGCCTGGGGGTAATTTTCGTCATCGCTCAGGTGAATTACCTTTGCCCTGTTGTTGGCCTTGAAGTAGATCGTGACAACCCCCGGCCTCACGGCCATCACGGTCTCCTCCGGCGGGTCGTAGCGCCATATCATCGTCCCCGGCCTCTTGTAGGCGAAATTCCCGTTGGAGACGATCTCGGCATCGAAGAGGGGGAGCCTCTTTTTCTGGGTGAAATCGCAGACCATCGTATCGACCTTTGCCCAGAACGCCTCCATCCCCTTCAAGAGGTCGTCGATCTCGTCAGGCTCGCCCGAGGCCGGGAAAGCGGCGGCGAAAAGAAGCAACAGGACAAAAACCAAGACCTTTTTCATTTTGTTCCTCCCGTATCGAAGAGCTCGTCCAGGGTGACCGGCTCGAGACCCATATCCTTTAGCCCCGATAGAATAACGGGGAGCGCATCCACCGTCGGCGACCGGTCTGCGGCCCCCCCCTTCAGCGTGGAGGAGTCGTGGAGGAGTACCATCGATCCGTTTTTTACCCTCTCCAGTATGGAAGATGCGATCCTCTCCGAGTCGGTGTAGAACGTATCCCAACCCTTGATGTGCCATCCCACGACGGCAAGGCCCAGTCTCTTCGCCGCCAAAAAGGTGGACGGCGTCTTGTAACCCATCGGTGGCCTGTACCAGCGTGGCGCGGTCGAGGTCGCGATCGATATCCCCGCTGTGTCCGCAATCGCCCTACTACACTCCTGGATCTCCTCCATCTGCTTTTTCGTCCTCATAAGGCTCAGGAGGTGGACGTGGGACATCGAGTGGTTTCCGATTCCGTGCCCCTCGTCGACCATTCTTTTCACCGTCTCCGGCTCGGCGAGAACCTTTTCTCCCACGAGGAAGAAGGTCGCCTTAAAATTGTGGTTTTTTAAAATATCAAGTACCATCGGCGTGAATTTCGGGTGGGGGCCGTCGTCGAACGTCAGCGCCACACGGGGCCGGCTTTTATCCCCCCTAATCTTTGCTCTGTAGACGAAGGGGACCTGAACCACAAATATCGACAGCGAAAACCAGGCAAGTAAGATGAAAAGAGACACGGCCCCAACGACACAGAAAAGGGTCATTGGGGCCGGAAGCAAGACAAACAGGACAAAGGCCGCCGTCCCGATTATGAGAATAGTGATATAAAACAAGATATGAACTAACTAAAAAAGTGGTGTCTCTACTCGAAAAATCAGTAGATTTCCAGGATCATCTTGAAATACGAAGTCTCGCGGTATCTCCTGTTGACGGGACCGAAGATGATTGTCCCCTCATGTCTCTCTCCGGGATCAAATTCCCCCGGGTGCGTATATGACTCGGCCGTAATCAACTTGTGCTTCTTATCGAATAGGGCAACCGCTATACCATAATCCACCTCGTGGTGTGTATCGTTATAGATCACAAAGTTCATGTAAGGCCCTCTTGTTGGATTTATCCCGAAGGTCCCCCCCGTGGTCTTGGTATCGTTGTAAAACCTGATCTCCTTTACCGAAATACCCTCAACGCTTAGATTGACCGTAATCCACTTCTCCAGGGCGAAGGAGTGGGTCTGGGCCACCGTCCGCTGCGCATATGCGCTAACGGCAAAAACAAGGGAGAGCGACAAGATAAGGAGTAACATCAAGCTTTTCTTTCCTCTCATAGTTCTTCTCCTGATTAAGAGTTTTAAGATTCCCCAATAAATACAAAATACTGGATTGTTAAAAATAATTCAAGCCAAAAAAGCGAAGAGGGGGTCTTTCGTTCTCCGCCCCGGTTTCTACACGGTGGTGACGGACTTCATCCCTCCACCCGATCCCTTGAAAAACGTTTCAGTATTTCGGGATGACGAAATTATCGATACTATCCACCATCCACCCCTCCCCGACCTCCGTGTCGAAGACCTCCGGGTTAAGCGTCTTGTTCAGCTCGACCTTCTTAAAGCCGATCTTGATCTCGCCCGCGTCTCCATTACCTCCCATGTTTTTTATAGAGACGAGGACGGGAATTGAAATGCCGTCGATTTCCGTATATTCGAGGTATCTGATCCGAAGCTCCTCCACCCCGTCTTTAAAAAATCGCCTCTCCAGGGGTCTCATCTTCGCCCTGTCAACGACCAGCTTCTCTGATATCTCCCATCTCTCCTTAACCCTCTTAAGCCCGTAAAGGGTGCTTACGGCACCCCGGTGCTCGATAAGAAAGATCTCTCCCTTAAGTTCCGCGAACGGGGTTACGAGGAGTGTATTGTTCAGCGGCCCCGCCTTCATATCGTTTACGCTCCCCACGTAGGCCCTTCTCTGCTGGGGGAAATAGAAGACCACCTTCTCCCCGCTCCTTATGGCCGCAAAGAAGATCATCCCCAAGGGGCCCACGTACGAAAAGCTCATCTTGTCCGGCGGGGCGAAGGCCACGTATCCGCTCATGCTTTCTTCCGCCTCGCCCTCTGCGTTCAGGACGCGGATTGTCATTATCCCCTTTATATTTTCGACCTTGGCGGCTGCGGTGTTCAGGGCCTCGATCATCTCTTTTGCGTTCAGATACGGGGGAACATCGGATGTGGGCTTGGTCACCTTGAGGGTGCACGAAGTGAGAAAAAAGGCGAGCACAATAAACAAAAGAAAAGCCCGAACACCCCGGGCCTTTCTTCCATCGCCCTCTGCCAAAGACAACTCGACGGGCATCAAGCCCGACCTTATAAAAAAAACCATATTCTATATCATCTCCGTCAGCCGTTTCAAAATAGATTCAAGTGCCCTCCCCTAAAAAAATTGCACACACCCACCGGTTGCTAATCTACTAATCTTACTCCTCCCCCCTAAAAAAGTTACACACACCCACCGCTTGATTGTCTGTCAATCATCCACCCCTCCCCCCCCATTAAAGAATTTGCACAGCCTTACCAGTTACACATTAACCACCATCAACTCTTCCCACCCCTCCCTTACGCAAGAACAATTTCCCGACTCCCCCCAATAATCATTCCCAACCCCCACTTTGCCCGGATGCTATGGGTGATCATACCCCTCCCAGGCCTTCTCGGCGAACTCGGCGTATTCCAGGGCGTAGTTGTCCAGGAAATCGGCTATCTCCGAGACGATGTTGTCCGCCCCCTTGTGCGTAAAGTACACCCCTTCCATGGAGCAGGCCTCCCTGAGGACCTCGGGATGATCTATAATCATGCAGGGCCTCAGGTGGTTTTCGTTGTTTTTCTGCGTCTCCCTGATGAATTTGAAGAGATCGCAGTTCAGGGCCTCTTTCAGGGTTGTGTTGTTTATGTTATGGCTGGCGACGTGGGCGAAAACACAGGGCTCCACGTCCCCTCTGGAATTGATGTGGAAATATTTTCTACCGGCGGCGATACAGCCCCCGACCACTGGCCCGTCGTTCCAGAAATCGGCCACGAGGATAGGCTTCGTGTTTCTGACGTGGAGCACCCACTTCCTCAGGTTGTCCCTCTGCTCCGGCGTGGGCACGAGGTCGAGGTTGGGCTCCCTCCCGATCGGTATGTATGAGAAATACCAACCCATAACACATCCCACATCGACCATGTGGTCTATGAAGGGCTCGCTCGTTATGAAGGAGGCGTTCTGCCTGGTCTGGGTCGAGGAGAATCCGAACAGTACCCCCTCCTCCCTCAAGAGCCTCATCGCCTCCATGATTTTTTTATAGTGGCCTTTTCCCCTCCTCTTGTCGGTCTCCTCCTCGAAGCCCTCGATGCTTATGGCGGGGAGTATGTTGCCCGCCCTCGCTATCCTCTTGACGAGGTCCTTGTCCAAGAGCCCCCCGTGGGTGTAGACGTGAAAGGCGACGTCGTGGTGCTTTTCAAAGAGGTCTATGAGGTCCTTTCTGAAAAACGGCTCCCCGCCCGACACAACGGCGAAGAACATCCCGATCTCCTTCCCCTCGTTGAGGATCCGGTCGAGGGTCGCAAACGAGAGCTCCTCGCTTCTGTCGTAGCTGCCGGCGTAGCACCCGAAGCAGTTGAGATTGCACCTCATCGTGGGGGAGAGGACCATAAGGCCGGGGGGGTAGAAACCCCCTGGGGTCTCGGAGAAATCCTTTCTCCGGTTGCTCCCGATCAGGAGTTGGTTTATTATGAAGGCCTTGACGAGACGCTTCCTGTGGCGGGGGTGCGTCTCCCTGAGGATCTTCTTGAGGACGGTAAAGCTCGGATGGCCGCTCTCGAAGAGCTCCCTGATCCTCTTTATGGCCTTTTTATAGTGATCCCTCTTTGTGATCTTCTCCATCCAGTAGGTGGTGTTTATGAGGCCCCTGTCGGAGAATTTGGACAGAACGCCTATACCGTGGTGTATGGTCTGAACGAGGACGAACCTTCTTGTTTCATCGTAAAGTGACATGTCAGAAATCAACCTCTGTAGTTCTCTCCGATTTTATTACTATTTCGGATTAGGGTCAAGAAAAAATGTCTATTTAAGAACAATTATTATTATATTTGCCTCGATTTAGTTTTCCAAAAAAGGCTTCTGAGATAAACGACCGATATGAGGTACGTATCAACAACGGGCCTGAAATAGGTTTTTTGTTCCTCGGCATAGATTGCCTTGATCGGCACAAAGGCGAATCGAAATCCCGCCTTTCCTCCCTTTATTATCGCCTCCGCCTCTGTATCGTATCGGGATGTGGTGAGGTTTATAGCCTTCAACAGCTTCACCGAATATATACGCATTCCGGACTGGCTGTCCTCGATCTCCCTTCCCGAGGCCCTCGAGAGGAAGAAGTTGCCGACGAGGTTCGGAACGAGGCGGTATCTCGGGATATTCACTTTTGATGCCATCCTCGAGCCTATGACCATTCCGAAGCCCCCCTCCCGATACTTCTCGATCAATGGGGGAATGTCCCCGGGATCGTGCTGGAGGTCGGCGTCCATCGTGAGGATCACCCGATAGCCCCTATCGA
The DNA here is from genome assembly GCA_964542895.1 of uncultured Thermodesulfobacteriota bacterium. Lineage (GTDB taxonomy): Bacteria > Desulfobacterota > Zymogenia > Zymogenales > Zymogenaceae > Zymogenus. The sequence continues at coordinate 2,924 of CAZIWT010000053.1, read as the reverse complement.
TCAGGGCCGCGAATCCGGTCTTTAGGGCCTCCCCCTTTCCCCGGCGGCTCTCGTGATTTATGACAACGGCGCCCGAGGCCCGGGCAATTTTCTCTGTATCGTCATCCGAGCCGTCGTTCACGACAACGACGTCAGGGACATACTTCTTTATTCCATCAACGACCCTGCCGACGGTATCCTCCGAGTTGTAGGCCGGAATCAGGGCCGCTATCTCCTCTTTCGCTTCCCTTTTTGAGCCTGGCTTTTCTGCGGAAACAGTTTGTTCCATATCAAGACCACAGGTGACGCAACGTATATCGATGAGTAAGTACCTATCACGATGCCTATGATAAGGGCGAAGGCGAAGTCGTGAATTACGCCGCCGCCCAGAAAGTAGAGGGCCAAAACCGCCAACAGCGTAAGGCCCGACGTCATCATGGTTCTCGAGAGGGTCTCGTTTATGCTCTCATTCATTACCTCTCCCTCCGGTGTCTTTCTCGCCTTTCTCATGTTTTCCCTTATCCGGTCGTATACGACTATCGTATCGTTGATCGAATACCCTATTACCGTGAGGATCGCCGCCACGATGGGAAGGGAGACCTCGAGGTTAAACAGAGAGAACACACCCAGCGTAATTGTAGCGTCGTGGACCAACGCAAAGACGGCCCCCAGGGAGTATCGAAACTCGAACCTGACCGATACGTATATCAGTATCCCGACAACGGCCAGGAGGACGGCGTAGAGGCCCTTCTTCTTCAGGTCTTCCCCGACCTTGGGGCCGACCATCTCCACCCGGCGTACCTCCACGGAGCCAACCCCGAACTGTTTGTCCAGCCCCTCCTTCACGTTTTCCGACAGTGTGGTGATATCCATCTCGGTCTTCACGACACGAATGATATACTCGTTTTCCTCCCCCCCCGTGAAGTTCTGGACTATGGGGTCTTCAAGCCCCATCTCGATGAGGACGTCCTTTATCTGTTGAATGTCCACCGCTTTGTTGAATTTAATCTGAATGAGGCTTCCTCCGGCGAAATCTATTCCGTAGTTCGGCCCCCCGTGAAGAATTAGGGAGCCTATACTGACCGCTAAGAGGATCAGAGAGAAGACGTACGCGTACCTTCTTTTACCGATGAAATCTATCTTGGTTCCCGGCTTTATCAGTTCCATTTTAGCTCCTCCTCTATACGCTTAGTCTCTTAATCCTGAAGCGGGAAGTTATAAATTCAAATACGGTCCTCGAAACGAATATGGCGGTAAAGAGGCTTGTAACTATACCGATGCTCAAGGTAATAGCGAAACCCTTTACAGCCCCCGTCCCGAACTGGAAGAGAACCAGCGCCGCGATTAAGGTCGTCACGTTGGCGTCCATAATCGTGAGGAAGGCCTTGGAATAGCCCCCCTCCAGCGCGGCCCTCGGCGTCTTCCCCAGCCTCAGCTCCTCCCTGACTCGCTCGAAGACGAGGACGTTAGCATCAACGGCCATGCCTATGGTCAGCGCGATTCCGGCGATTCCGGGAAGCGTCAGGGTCGCCTGGAGGGCGCTCATGACCGCCAGGATGATTATCATGTTCAGAAAGAGCGCCAGGTCCGCCACGAGCCCGGAGGCCCCGTAGTAGAGGACCATGGCGATTATAACGAGGGCGCCGCCTACCAGGGTCGCCATAAAGCCCTTTCGGATCGAATCCTTCCCCAAAGAGGGGCCCACCGTCCTCTCCTCGTGAACGGTTATCTTTGCGGGAAGGGCGCCGGCCCTCAAGACGATCGCCAGCTCGCTCGCCTCCTCCCTGGTGAAGCTCCCCTCGATGATGGCGGAGCCGCCCGAGATCCTCGTCTTGATTACCGGGGCGGAATAGACGGAGTTGTCCAGGATGATGGCGAGGTTCCTCCCCACGTTGTCGCCGGATATTTTCTCGAAGAGGGCCTCCCCCCTCGAATCGAAATTTATCACCACGTGGGGATAGCCCCTGCCCGTGGTGCTTATGCTGATGTTCGCATCGGTAATCACCTCTCCGGTCATCAGGGTCTTCTTCTCGATGAGATAGGGCCTGCTCTCCAAGAGCTCCCCCGTGTCCCTGTCCTTTATCTTCTGATAGAGTATCTCCGATCCCTCCGGCACGTTTCCCTTCAGGGCCTCCTCCAGGTCGTTCTTGTCATCGACCAGCTTGAACTCCAGAAGCGCCACCTTCTTTATAAGGGACTTCGCCTTTTCGGCGTCCGCCAGTCCCGGAAGCTGAACCAGTATATCGTAGTCACCCTGCCTTACGATCTCCGGCTCCGCCAGGCCCAGCTCATCGACCCTGTTTCTGATCGTCTCCAGGGTCTGATCCACCGTCCTGTCCTTGAAGGTCAAGAGGTCCTTCTCCCTGTATTTGTAGGTGACCTCGAACTTGCCCCCCAGCGTGGAGGTCTCGACGACCTCGAAGAACCTGTAGGTCTTGTTGATATATGCCTTTAGGTCGTCCTGCTTTTCCGGGTCTGTCAGCACGATGCGTATACCGTCCGTGCCGTGCCTTTCAACGTCACTGTACGGGATCTCCTCCTTGTCCAGATACCCCTTTATCTCCACGGTCATCCTGTCCATCGTGTTGATAAGGGACTCATCGAGGTCAACGCCGAGGAGCATGTGCATCCCCCCCTCGAGGTCGAGCCCCCGGTTCAGGGTCTTCGTGGGGAGTATCTTCGCCTTCTTCCAGAATTCCGGCATTTCCTTCTCCTCTTGAAAGAAGAAGGTGGGCGTCAGGTACGCTATCGATACCAGGACCACAACGACAATAATCGTAATTCTGATATTTAAATCCTTGATCATCTTTTACTCCTGAGGGGAATTTTCTATCGATATATCCTAAACAGATATATCGATTTAAAAATTGCCCCTAATATCACCCGACATTAATATTTTACTGACATCAAAATTCAGTAAATATATTTCTCATTTTTCCATTACT
>CAZIWT010000052.1:0-22624 GCA_964542895.1 uncultured Thermodesulfobacteriota bacterium | reverse complement strand
GGTCGTCCGTCAACAATTAGAACTGAATGCTAACAATAAGGCGAGAGAATCCGGGAAGAGATTTTTCAAAGAAGAGGTCAATCTATATGGAGTGAAAAGCGCCGTTGTACGAAAAATAGGCAAAGAATCTTTTAATATCATTAATGGCAAGAAAAAGACAGAAATATTTTTATTATGTGAAGAGCTGTGGAGATCGGGTTATACGGAGGAAGCGTTTATCGCCTGTGAATGGTCTTACTTCCTTCGTGATCATTACGACACAGAAGATTTCAAAATATTCGAGAAATGGGTTGATGAATTTGTTAGTAATTGGGCAGAATGCGATTCGCTTTGTAATCATACGATAGGCGCATTTATTGAAAAGTATCCTGAATATCTATTGTATTTAAAGAGATGGGCAAAGTCCAAAAACCGCTGGATGCGAAGAGCTGCGGCAGTCTCACTGATTGTTCCTGCAAGACGGGGCAAATTTATAGAAGATATCTTTGAAATCGCTGATATTTTACTATTAGATGATGACGATCTTGTCCAAAAGGGTTACGGTTGGATGCTAAAAGTAGCAAGCCAATCGCACGAAAAGCAGGTATTCGATTATGTCATTAAAAATAAAGGAAAGATGCCGAGAACGGCTTTGAGATACGCCATTGAGAAAATGCCGGGTGAATTAAAAGCGAGAGCTATGGAAAAATGAAGATAGATCTTTTTAAAATGAAAAGAACAGCGATAACAGCGGCCTTAACGGCATTGCTCTTCGTATTTCTCTTTAGTGCCTTCTCCTGCAGGAAGAGCGTCATGGGTGACGCCAAGACCTATTTCCTGAGCGGAGAGAGATACTACAAGCAGATGATGTATGAAGAGGCGATGGTCGAATACAAAAAAGTGATCGAAGAAAAGCCCTCCTATGCGCCGGCTCACCTCGGGATGGGAAAGTGTCTCTATTCCCTCGGAAGGTTCGAGGAGGCGATAAAGGAATACAAAAAGGCGATGGACCTCGATCCGAAGAACGACGAGATATTGGCCGAGGTGGCGCTGATATATATCGAGAGGGGACTTGACGAGGAGGGGTTGACGATGCTCGAGAAGGCCAAGAAGCTCAATCCCGACAGCGTCAAGGTCTATCTATATAGGGGGACGTACCACATAAAGGAGAAGAAATACGCGTTAGCCATCGAAGATTTTCTTACAGCGGCGAGAAAGGACAAGAAGGCGGTCGAGCCCCTCATTCGCTTGAGCCTCCTCTACAGCCAGGCGGAAAATCCCTCTTACATAAACGGCAATCTCGCGGAAAAGTACGCTTTAAAGGCGATGAAGCTCTCCCCGGAAAACGCCATGGTGCTCGACGCCCTTGCCTCCGCCCACTTCGCCAAGGGGGAATATGACCTCGCAATAAAGAGGGAGAAGGAGGCGCTGAAGCTCGCACCGAATAATTCACTCCTCAAGGAGCGTCTGGCCAAATTCGAGTCTACCGTAAAGGGCACGGCCGAGGAGCACAACATCGAGGGGGCGAGGCTATTGGAGGAGGGTAACTATTCCGCCGCCGCCGAGGAGTTCAAGACGGCCGTGACTTTGGACCCCACATTTTCCGACGGGTACTACAATCTCGGGAAGGTCTACTCTCAGCTGGGAAACTACACCGAGGCCGAAGCGAATTACCAGAAGGCTATCGAGCTTTCGCCCGATAACGCCCGTTACCATTACAATCTGGCTATCGTTTACTCGAAGATAAATCAGCTGGAGAAGAGCGAAAAGGAGTATCTCTACGCCCTGAATATCGATCCCTATTACGATAAGGCTCACAACAACCTCGGGGTCCTCTACTATAAAATGGAGAAGTACGAGGAGGCCCTGGCCCAGTTCAAAAAGGCGTTCGACATCAAGCCTAAGAGCAATTACAAAGTCAATATCGACATGGTCAAGAAGAAGCTGGGGAAAGACGTGGAGACGCCGGTGTCTCCCGGCCCAAAGGATAGTGACATTGAACAATTTTAACAGGATAAATGAGGTATGGTCATGGAAGACTTAGAGGGAAAAGTCCCGCAGATCGAGGGAAATTTTACGGCACTCTCTCTGGTGAGTCTCATACAGGGTATCTCCAATAACAGGAAGATGTTGATAACTCTTTATTCCAACGACGGAAGTGATGGGACGCTTTTCTTCGACAACTCGAATATAGTCGGCGCTTTTGTCGGGGATATTTTGACCGGTAAAAAGGCGTTCTTCAGGATGATAGAATGGGAGGACGCCCGGTTTCAGGCATACGATATCGAAAATATTAACAAAGACCGATACAATATAAACCTGGATGTCTCACACCTTCTCCTGGAAGGGCTCCGCCAGAAGGATGAGAAAAACAAGCTCAAGGAGAGCGTCCTGCCGATCTACAAGATAAAGAAGGCGGAGGGATCGTTTGATTTGGTGGATAAGGAGAAGGAGCTTTGGGATCTCATATCGCCCGAGGGTATTTTTATAAACACTCTGGTCAACAGGACGTCTATGACCGATTGGGAGGCGTACGCGTCTCTTTCCGACATGATGCAAAAGAAGGCCCTCCTCTTCATGAAGATCAAGACAATGGTGATAGACGACAGCGAGTTCATGACGAAGATACTGGAGGATATCCTGAAAAAGATTTACAAGGATATGATGCTTGTAAAGTCGTTCCACACGGGGGCGGAAGCGATAAAGGTGATTAAAAGTCCCGACAAGAAGAACCACCCGGATGTGATCTTCACCGATATTATGATGGAGGGAACAAGCGGGATGGAGGTTATAAAGGTGGCCCGGAGTCAGGATCCGCCGATAGGGACCATTGCGGTGACGTCGCTGCAGAGGGAGATGAAAGACATCCTGGATTCGGGGGCGAATTATCTTCATAAAAACTGGATTACCAAGGACAAAGTCGGCGAGATTATCGAGGACTTGCTCGAGCGGACAATCTGCGGGGAGCTCTCCGTGATCGGAGGCGAGTCTACCGAGGCCTAAAGCGGGCAGAAAAGATTTCATACCCTAAAATATATTAGGCATACATAATAAATTTGGCGTTCCGAAGGTCTTGTAGGATGCCCGGATCCATGAATCCGGCAAAGCTCTTAAAATATCCCATCTTATACTACCACCGATGACAGAAGAGAATTCCACCCATCCCGCCGGTCGATCGGTAAGTCGAGGGGGCAGCTCCGATCCTGAAGGGGGGCCGAGACGCTCCATACACCCCATAACCGAGATATCTATAATCAGCGCCCTCTACGTTGCGCTGACCGTCCTCGTGGCGCCGATAAGCTACGGCCCGATACAGCTTCGGATAAGCGAGGCGGTGGTGATCCTGGTGGCGACCGGGCCCCATCTTATCGTCTTCGTTCCCATAGGCTGTTTCATAGCGAATCTCCTCTCCCCTTATGCCGGCTTTTGGGACCTGATATTCATGCCTCTGGTCAGCGCAGTCGGGGCGATCCCGCTGGCGGTCTTCGGGAGGAGGTACCTTCTCGTCACGTCGTGGTTCTATGCGGTAGTGACGGCGGCGGGGGTGGGCCTTATGCTATCGGTAATCCTCGAAAAGGGGTATATCGTCCTTACCGTGCCGGTCCTCGTAAGCCAGATAATAATCATGACCATTGCCTTCTTCCTCCTCAAGGGATATTCCAGATTCCAGAAACACAGGGAAGGGGGAGCGGTTAAATAACCGCGCGGAATGTCGATTCGCCGTTTCTGTAATGTTTCTCTTCCCTGCGGGGTGATCGTAATGAGTTAGTTATCGTTAGTAAGTTATCGGTGGCGGGGGCGCATTAATTATTTCAGTGGAGTATCCATCCAAAGCAAGGTGTAGAGATCAGAAAGAGATATGAAGTTAAGACCCGTTTGTTGTCCATGCAGACATTCGATGAGGAGCGGAGCGACAGGGAGTATTAAAACATCTACGGTTGAGGCCCATTTATTATTTCAGCCCAACCTCCATCCATGGCAGGTCGGCAGAGACCGAAAAGAAATCTGAGGCCGAGGCAAATGTGGGGATTTCATACAAGAAAAAGCGTTGGTAACTGGTAAGACATTTACGGCCGGGTCCCGTTCACTGTCTCCGTCTGCCTTTTAGTACTGGTAGCAAGGCCGATGGCGCTTGAGCATCGGCGGCGGCTCGATCGTTATTCCTGCAGACTCTCCGTTTCCATAAAAGCGAAACATACCGATAAGAGGATAGCGCGGAATACGTTTGCACGAAAAACTCTCTCCCATCAAATTATCGCCCCGTTATCGGCATCGCTAACCTCAAAACATCCCACCAGCCCCATCACGAGAATTGACCCAATAAGAGATTCGCCCCTCCACTAACATCGTACGGTCACTGGCATTGCCACATCACACCTCGTTCTTGATCCTGCGGATCACCTCGAGGATTTTCCGGTACTTGTCCCTCGTCCCAAGAACTATCTCGTCCGGGAGCTTCGGCGCCGGCGGCGTCTTGTCCCAGTCGGTCGTCTCGAGGAAGTCCCTCACGAACTGTTTATCGAAGCTCGAGGGCGACTCCCCCACCCTGTAGGAGTCCATCGGCCAGTAGCGGGAAGAGTCGGGCGTCAGCGCCTCGTCTATCAGTATTACCTCGCCGTCGATCAAGCCGAACTCGAACTTGGTGTCCGCCAGGATGATTCCCTGTCCCTCCATCTTGTCGTGGGCGAAGTTGTATATCGAGAGGCTCAGCTCCTCTATCTTGGCGAAGAGGTCCGTACCTATCATGTCCCTCGCTTCATCCTTCGTGATGTTCTCGTCGTGTCCCACCTCCGCCTTGGTCGATGGCGTGAAGATAGGCTCCGGGAGCCTCTGGGCGAGCTTGAGTCCCGGGGGGAGCTTCGTCCCGGAGATCATCCCTGTCTTCGAGTAATCCTTGTAGCCGGAGCCGGCGAGGTACCCCCTCGCGATGCACTCCACGTCGATCCGCTCCGCCTTTTTGACGTAGACGCTTCTCCCCTCGAGGTCCCCCTGGGTATTGAAGGGATCGGGGAATTTCTTGATGTCCGTCTCTATGATGTGGTTCTTGACGAAGTCGAGCATGGAAAACCAGACGTTGGATATCTCGGTCAAGATTATCCCCTTTTCCGGGATCCCCTCGGTAAAGACGACGTCGAAGGCGGAAAGGCGGTCGGTGGCCACGATGATCAGCCCATCCCCGAGGTCGAATATCTCCCTGACCTTCCCGGAGTAGTCTGGCTTTCGGCCCCCAATCTCAACTTTGGTAATTGTCTTTTCCATAATGACGAAATTCTACCAGAGATTCGGTTTTTGGTCAAAGAATTTGTAGATTTTGGATATTTTCAGGCGAATTACCGGAAAAAACAATATTTGAGCGGAGAAAAGTGCAAGCAATTAAGCCTTATGTACAATAAATATAGTGCAAAAAATTATATTTTATTACAAAAATGTATAAATTATACGTAATTTATGCATAATATCCTTGACAAACGGCAGGTTCGTTGTTATATTATGGGAAATTTGTAATATGATCTTTCTGAAGTTGAGTTTAGTGGTGAAAAAAGTGAAGAATTCAAAGGGAAAGGTACGGTGGCTTAAGATCCCATTTTTGGGACTTAAACGAGGGGCACTAACAATGTTCCTCGCCATATTGGCAACAACAGCCTTGGCCCTGCCGAGGCTTTTTTTTAAGCCTTCAAATCACCCGGTCGGACTCGGTGAGATCGCGTACGCGATTTTGATCGACCGGGCAAGCGATGAGGAGATCGACAACTTCGACATCCTCAAATATATCCGCTCCTTCGAGACCGGCTTGACCGGGGAGGAGGAGAGGGAGCTTGCCTCCCTGATATATTTCGAGTCGATGAAGTACGGCTACGATCCGGAGTTCATCCTCGCCATCATCCAGATCGAGAGCGCCTTCAACCCTACGGCGGTCTCCGTCGTGGGGGCGAGGGGGCTTATGCAGATAATGCCGGCGACGGGAAGGGAGATAGCCACAGAGGTAGATATCGAGTGGGAGGGGATTAAGACCCTCTACGATCCGGAGATAAACATAAGCATGGGGATGTACTACCTCTTCAAGATGCTACTGAAGTACCGGGACTTGAGGCTCGCCCTGGTGGCCTACAACGCCGGCCCCGGCTACGTGGACGGAATGCTGAGGAGGGGAAGGAGACTTCCAGACAAGTATGTCGACAAGGTCATGGGGACCTACGAGAAGATAAAGCTCCAGGGATTGTAAAGGTCTCTCGGAAATGCCGGGCCGGTTGTCTTCGTGAAATACGCAGGTGCCCCGGTTTTTTATTATGGGCGGATTAGGAATTCCCTGATGGGAAATCCCTACTCAAATATCTTCAATATCTCGTCCCTCTCGGTGTAGGGGAGGGGGATGCGGGGTGAATCCGCCGATCCCTCCTCTATTATGTAGACCTTATCCGCCGAGGGCTCCTCGACGCTCCCGATGACGCCGAGGGGTATGTTTTTTTTCTTAAAGGCGGCCTCGAGGCTCCCCCTCTGTTCAGGGGCTGCGGTGAACAGGAGAGCCCCGGAGGAGATCGCGCCGATCGGGTTGATGTCGAAGATTTTACAGAGCGCCTCCCCCTCGGGGTAGATCGGGATATCCTCCCTCTTTACGGATATGCTTACGTTCGCCGCGATCGCCAGCTCGTTGAGCCCGGCGGCGAGACCTCCCTCGGTCGGGTCGTGCATCGATGTTATCGCCGCCGCCTCTATGGCTGTCCGGGCGTCCTCCACGACGCTTATCCCCGGCCTTATGATGAAGTTTTTCGCATCGGAGATAACCTTAGGGTCCACCCCTTCTTTCAACAGGGTCTCTTCCCTTTCGGCGGCGATTATCGCCGTTCCCTCTATCGGTATCCCCTTCGTGAGGAAGACGAGGTCGCCGGGCACAGTTCCTCCCGTGGTTATGAGGGACTTGGACTTAACCTCGCCCATCATGACGCCGCTGATCACCGGGCGGTTGACCGAGTCGGTCACCTCCGTGTGCCCGCCGACCAGCGATATCTTAAGCGGCCTCATCGCCTCTCTCACCTGATCGAAGATCTCCCTTACAGCGCTTTCATCGGTCTCCCCCTCCGGCAGAAGGAGGGTCACGAGAAACCACCTCGGAACGGCCCCGTGGACCGCTATGTCGTTGGCGTTGACGTTTATGGAGTAGTGGCCGATGTTCTCGGCCGTGAACGTAATCGGGTCGGTCGTGACGACGAGGCAACTGCCGCCCATGTCGATGACCGCGGCGTCCTCGCCGACCCTGGGGCCCACCATGACCCTGGGGTCCTCCGACGAGAACCCCTTCAGTATGGAATCCAGAAGCTCGTATTTAAGCTTGCCGCTGGGTAAATACTCGTCTTTCTTCATAACAAAAACCGGTTACCTCTCAGAAATATTTCTCATTCTATCTCGCAATCTCGTTGCGTCGGCGAGGACTATCTCGGCGCCGGCATTGATAAGCTCCTCCTTGGTGGAGTGACCCGTCAGGACGCCCACCGGGATCATGTTTGCCCTGATTGCCGATTTGATGTCGATGGGGTGGTCCCCCACCATGACGCATCTCCTATGCGCCACACCGAGGGCGTCAAGGGCTTCGGTCAGGTGTAGGGGGTCAGGCTTTATACGCTTCACGCCGTCCCTGGGCAAGAAGATATCCACCTCCTCCTCCACCTCCGGATAGACCGAGAGGACCGCATCGGCGCAGTTCCTCGTAACGATACCCACCTTTATCCCCATCTCCCTGAGCGAAGAGATAAGCTCCCTCGTCCCGTCAAAGAGGGATGCCCCCTTCGCCGAGATTAGCTCCTCGGTCACGACTATCTTAATCGCCGTCTCGTAAAATTTCCTCCCCTCCTCCCCCCCCAGTATTGAGGTGACCTCCTCTATCACCTCTATCAGGTAGGTCTCGGTGAGCTTCGATGCGTCGACGCCGTACTCCACCGTCAGCTCGTAGACCCTGGTGTAGATCGCGGGGAAGTCGATCTTCATCTCCGTTAGTGTTCCGTCGAAGTCGAAGACGACCCCCTCAATTCCTCTCAGCTTTTCCCTCTTCACTCGTAAAATTCCTATAATATCATTCTTTCATTCTTTAAAACAATTCTTTAAAACACATTCTATAAAAGCGTTCTGTAAAATCGTTCGTAAAAGCTATCTAGCCTTTTCAATGCGTCCACCTTTTCGGTCCGTCCCACCTTTGCCGATTTAGCCGCCCGCCTCAGCGCCTCTATGGATCTGTCGTAGTTCTCCCTGTCGACCGGGTAGGGGTGCCCGTCCTTGCCGCCGTGGGCGAAGCTGAACCGGGCAGGATCGGTGAACGACGCCTCTGCGCCGTAGATCACCTCGGCGATCAGCGTCAGAGCGCGCAGCGCCTTCGGCCCCACCCCCCGGGATATTAAGAGCGCCTCGAAGTCCTTCGGCCTCCTCTCGTAGGTGGATAGAAATATCTTGTAGAGCCTTTTAGGATCGATGTCGTCCGCCGTAACCGCGTGGCGCCGGGGAAGCGTGAAGTCGTTGTCTTTTGCCTTACCCTTGATCTTTTCAAGCTCCCTCACGATCGTCTCCGGCCGCTCCTTTGCAAGGTTTGCCGCAACCTCCCTTGCGTTCTTCGCCCTGCCGTCCGTGAGGTTCGCAATTATCCCCTCCCTCCTGTCACAGCATATTGCCGCCTGGGGGTCGGAGACCATATCGTTAACCGCCTCCCCGAGCCAGTGATAGCGCCTGGCGGTCCTATTCCCCTCGTTCATCCCCTGCTGGACGACGGCCCAGCCCCCGTCCCCGGTAAAAAGGAAGTTGTGGAGGTAGATCTGGTAGCCGTCCATGACGGCGTTGTTGTCAACCTTCGCCGAGAACCGGGAGAGGTAAACGAGGTCGTCCGGATCGACCGAGATATCGGCGCCCCGGCTTTCTATCTCATCGGGCGTCCTTCTCGACCTCGCCCCCTTCCCGCCGGCGACGTAAAGGTCGAGCTCCCTCTCGAGGCCGGAGATGCCCCCCTTCACAGCGGCGGTCACCGTTGTAGTTACGCCGCTGGAGTGCCAGTCGAACCCGAGGAGGCACCCGAAGGACTGGAACCAGAAGGGGTCCGACATCCTTCTCAAAACCTCCTTCGAGCCGAAGTCGGATACGATGATAATGATGATCTCCCTCGCCAGGCGGATCATTCGATCCATCAGCCACCTGGGCGCCCTGCCGCCGTGGAGGGGGAGAGTTGCCGTTCCTCTTTTCATAATCAGGGTGCGAAATTGTCTAAAGACATTTACCGCTGTCGCAAAAGCCTTGAAATTTTTCAGATTAAGCGTATACTATATCAGGGGGGAGAAAATCGCAAGGGGAAAGAGGTAACAACACGAAACTTTACGGTAACATCACAGGCCTCAAGGCCAATCAGGTAAGACGACTGGAGAACCTATACAGGAGGCGGGTGCCCCCGAATGCGGTCGTGTCGCCGGAGCTCGCCAGGGCGATGACGGAGCTTTCCCGGGAGATCAGGAGACAGGTCTGTACCCTGATAGACAGAAAGGGCAACATCCAGTTCGTGATCGTCGGGGACGCCCAGATGGTCGTGATCCCCGACCTCTCGCGTCACAGGGCGGGGGGGACGAGGCTCCGGGGGCTCCGCTCCGTGCACACCCACCTGAAGGGGGAGAGGCTGACGAGGGACGACCTGGTCGACCTGGCGCTTCTGAGGTTTGACCTCATCGGCGCCGTCGAGGTAAAAGATGGGGGACTCCCGGGAGATATATTTATCGCGCACCTCCTCCCGGAGAACAGCACGGGGGAGGTCTGGGAGAAGCTTTCCCCTCAAAGCGTACATAATCTGGATCTCGATTTCACCGAGCTGATTACATCTCTTGAGAACGAGTTCATAAGGAGCTTCAGGGCAAGGGAGGTCAAGGCGGGAGAGGGCGCGATCCTCGTGATGTTAAACGACGGCCGAAGGGACGACCCGGACGACTGCATGGCGGAGCTTATCGAGCTCTGCAAAAGCTCCGGGCTCTCCGTCCTCGACACCATCATTCAGAGAAGAAACACGCCCGATCCGAAGTGGGTTCTGGGGAAGGGGAGGCTCTCCGACCTTGTCATAAGGGCTATGCAGCTCGGGGCGGACCTCGTCGTATTCGACGGGGAGCTCAAACCCGCCCAGGTGAAGACCATCACCGACTACACGGAGCTCAAGGTAATAGACCGCACCCAGGTGATCCTCGACATCTTCGCGAAGCGGGCGAAGAGCAGGCAGGGGAAGATACAGGTGGAGCTCGCCCAGCTCAACTACATGCTCCCCAGGCTGATCGGCAAAAACACCGCGTTGAGCCGGCTGACAGGAGGCATCGGGGGAAGGGGGCCCGGGGAAACGAAGCTCGAGATCAACCGGCGCCGGGCGAGGGACAGGATCAACAGGCTGGAGAAGGAGCTGGAGGGGATCGGCAGGGACAGGGGTCAGCAGAGGTCGAGGCGGGTAAAAAAAGAGCTGCCTGTCATATCGATCATCGGCTACACAAACGCCGGAAAGTCCACGCTGCTCAACACCCTGACCAAGAGCAACGTCGACGCGAGGAATATGCTTTTTGCAACGCTGGACCCGTCGAGCAGGAGGCTCCGATTCCCGAGAGATATTGAGGTAATTATCACCGATACGGTCGGGTTCATAAGGGAGCTTCCCAAGGAGCTTCTGGCGGCGTTTTCCGCCACGCTGGACGAGCTTAAGGTCGCGGACCTTCTCCTTCACGTGGTGGACTCCTCCGACCCTCATTATGACGCGAGGATAGAGGCGGTGGACACTATCCTGACGGAGCTTAAGCTCGATGACATCCCGAAGCTCGTCGTCTTCAACAAGATGGACCTCGTAGATCCGGAGACGCTGACCGACCTCAAGAGGAGATATGACGCCGTCACGGTGTCTGCCGTCGATTCATCGACCCTTCTTCCCCTCATCGGGAGGATGGAGACCGAGATGTTGAGGATCGTAAAGGGGGGACGGCGGCGGACCGGGATGGGCGTCTCTCACGGAGCGTATTAGATGATAAAGGTAGACAGATTAGTCAAGAAATTCGATGACGTTGTCGCCGTCGACGACATCTCGTTTGAGGTCAAGGAAGGAGAGTCGTTCGGCTTTCTGGGGCCTAACGGCGCCGGAAAGACCACAACCATCAGGATCCTCACGACCCTGATTCCGCCGACGAGCGGCGGTGCAACGGTCGACGGATACGATATAAAAAAGGAGTCGGACAGGGTCAGGGAGAGCATAGGGATCATCTTTCAGGAGCCAAGCCTGGACGAGCGCCTCACCGCCTACGACAACCTCTACTTCCACGCCGCTCTCTACCGGGTGCCGAAGAGAGAGATTAAGCCGAGGATAGAAAAGGCGCTGAAGATGGTGGAGCTTAAAAAATTCAAGGACAAGGTTGTAAATACCTTCTCGGGGGGGATGAAGCGACGCCTCGAGATCGCCAGGGGGTTTCTCCACATGCCGAGGGTTCTCTTTCTGGACGAGCCGACCCTGGGCCTCGATCCCCAGACGAGGAGGGTGATCTGGGAGTATATCAGAAATCTCAAAGATGACTTCGGCGTGACCCTATTTCTCACGACCCACTACATGGAGGAGGCGGAGGAGTCGGACAGGGTGGGAATCATCCACAAGGGAAAGATAATATCGGTCGATTCGCCGGAGAACATGAAAAAGAGGATCGGAAGGGACACTATTGTTTTGTCAAACAGCGACGGCAACGAGAGGGCCGTGAGGTCGCTCGGACTCGATGTCGTAAGGGCCGGCGACAAGCTCCTTGTCAGCGTTGACAGCTCCGAGGATGCGCTGAAAAAGATACTCAAGGGGGGTGTCTCGCTGGAAAACCTCGCAGTAAAGAGGCCGACCTTGGAGGATGTCTTCATCGAGCTTACCGGAACGGCCATCGCCGACGAGTCTGGGGGCACTATGGACGTTGTCAAGCAGGCGGTGCGGATGAGGAGGATGAGATGAGCGGCGAAGAGATAGTGACGGTGAGGGGGAAAACGGGGGGGGACTGGGGGATCTTTGGGAAATTCCTCTACGGGACATACATCATCTGGCTGAGGGACATGAAGAGATTGATCAGGGACAAGCACCAATTTTTCGGCTCCTTTGCCAGGCCGATCCTCTGGCTCTTGATCCTCGGTATGGGGCTGAGGCCGGTCTTCACGGTCAACGACGAGGTGGACTACATCCAGTATATCTTTCCCGGGATCATCGTTATGTCGCTCATCTTCTCCGGGATGTGGGCGGGAATATCGGTGATCTGGGACAGGGAGTTCGGCTTCCTGAAGGAGATACTGGTGGCCCCCATCCCCAGGACGTCTATCGTGGCCGGAAAGGTGATGGGGGGCGCAACCCAGGCCCTCCTTCAGGGTTCGATAACGATTTTTTTCGCGCCGGTGATAGGCCTCAGGTTTGCGTTTTTCGATATTCTGTTGATGATCGCCATAATGCTGATAATCTCGATAGCGCTGGCTTCCTTAGGGATCGTCATCGCCAGCAGGATGTACTCCTATGAGGGATTCGGGACGGTGTCGAACTTTGTCATCATGCCGCTCTTCTTTTTATCGGGGGCGATTTACCCCGTGGAGACGCTGCCCGGCTGGCTGAAGGTGCTGGTGAGCCTGAACCCGGTAACGTACGGGGTCGATCTCATGCGGGGCGTCGTGTTGGGGATGAGGAGCTTTCCACTGACCGACGACATTGCCTATATCGTGGGATTCGGTGTGGCCATGGGGGGGTTGGCGGTGCTCCTATTCAGGAGGTACTGATGGGTAACTATACGAGGAGGGACGGCGCAATGCGTGAAACGGGTTGGGGGGGCTGATGTCCCGGACCTTTTTTTGTTCCGACTTTGGAGAGCCTTTAAAAAAATCTCCGTCTCAAATTAACCGATTGAACCGGGAGTAACTTTAGTGAGCCTCTTTGAGACATTTATGCTTATATGCTTCGGGGCGGCCTGGCCCTTTTCTATATACAAATCGTATACATCGAGGTCGAATCTGGGAAAGAGTGTCTTTTTCCTCTTCGTGGTGTTTGTCGGCTACCTTTTCGGGACCGTCCACAAGCTGCTCTACAACTTCGACCCGGTGATCTACCTGTACATGTTGAACGCGACCATGGTCCTCGCCGATATCGTTCTCTACTTCAGAAATGACTACCTGAGACGTCTATTTAAGGATGTTCTCTAATATCGACTTGCCCAAGTCCTTGAGGTTTTTCGAGCCGCCGCTTCCCGAATCGAAAAGCCCCTCGTATTCTATCTTGAACTTTACGTTGTCCAGTGTTCCGGTTACGGTAAAGGGAATCTTGTCGAGTTTCCCCCCAATCCCTATCTGGGAGGTGAGCTTCTCGAAGAGGGAGGATTTAACGATATCTTCGCTGGGGTAGATATATCCCGAAAAGTTTAGTATCCCGTCAAATGCAAGGAAGCCCCGGGCCGTGGAGTTGTACGAGGGGCCGACGGTCTTGAAATCGTCTGTGAAGAGCTTTCCCGATTTTATGTAGTACCCGCCGCCCATGTAGCTGAAATCGCCGGTGTCCAGCTCCGCCGGGAGTGCGGCGGGCGGGATTTTCAGGGACTTTGCCAGCTCCTTTCTTATGCTGAAGTCGGGCACCGTCCCATCGGTCACCGAGACGTTTCCCTTACCCACAAGGCCGTGGGTGAAGCCCATTCCTTTTTTTAGGGGAAACGTGAAGTCCCCGTCTAGCTTGAGAGTTCCCACGATCAGGTTTTCTTCGTCGGAGAGGCTGTTCAAAAGCTCGTGGAACCTGATCCCGCTCCCCTCTATCGAGAGCTTACCGGACGGCTCCTCTGCGGCGTGCCTTAAGACTCCCTTAGCGCCGACAATCCCGCCGTAGATGGAAAAAACTAGGTTTTTGACAACCGACTCTCCCCCCTTGACCGAGCAGCTGAAATTGACGTTGGATACCCTGGTCTCGTAAAAAAGTGCGCCTTCGATCTCCCCCTCGATTTTCCCTTCGAGTTCATCCGACTTGAAAAGATTTTCGGCCCCTGTAAATCCCGTCGGGAGCCTTATCGATGCGACGTCGAGGTCGATCCCCGAAAGCTCAACAAGCTTACGGGTTTTAGTCCCCGCCCCTTCGGCGGAGTAGACAAACCGCCCCCCCTCGATCTCTATCGACCGTATAAACACCCTCTTTATCTTGAGGAGGCCTTTCGCACCCTCCCGGAGGGGGAGCGCCGCGGGGACGACCTCGTAGCCGCCGGTTGGTGGGGAAAAATCCCGCTCCCATTCCGGCACGCCCCAGTATCGCCGGTATCGATGTATGGCGCCCGCCCCGGCGATGTTGAGGCTCCCGTCCCTGTACCTGACGATGTTGAATACCGCTCCCTTAAGGACGACCTTTTTTATCCCGAGCTCACTTTTAAGGAGGCGGACGAGGGATACCTTTGCCGTGACCGAGGGTGTGGAGAGGATGTTTTTATCCGGGATCTTCGGGTCTTTGAGAGCGAAGTCCGAAGCCTTAAGCCTGACGCCGCCGATGAGGGAGAGGGAGAGCTTTCCGATCTCCACCTCTTTTCCGGTCTCCTCCTCTATCTTGCTTATGATCTCGGGACGGTATCCATCCAGGTCGACCAGATATGTTACGAGGAGGGGAACGACGACGAAGACGAGAATCAAAAGGATTATTACAACGAGGGCAAATATCTTGAATGCTCTCGCCGTTGGTTTTGGTTCTTTCATTTTCCTCTACCGTAGGAAAGGGTTTGATAACCACGGTTCGCTCAAGCATGGAATCAATGGTAGATTTTCATTGACGTGTTACTCCCCGTATATCCTGCAACTACTTATATCTTTCCTATTTCCCTTTTATCTTGGCTCTCGATATTTTAGCAAAATCGAAAGGATGATCTCAATCCAATCGTAAAAATCAGCCGAGCTTCTTCAGGAGCCACGCCATGTTTCGGCCAAGAGTTCTCATTATCCCCAGCCCCTCGGCGTCCTCTTTGACATCCCCCTTATCGTGGCCGTATCCCATGTTCCAGTAGGACGATCCGGGAATGATCATCTGGGAGATGAGGAAGAAGTGGTTTATGGAGTCGAATGTGGGAAGGGCGCCGGCTCTCCTTACGGCCACCACCGCGGCTCCCACCTTTCTCCTGAACATTTCGTCGTTCGCCCTGGCAACGTAGCCGGCGCGATCGATCAGCGACTTGATATTCGACGTGTAGTTGGAAAAGTAGACCGGGGAGCCGATGATGATTCCGTCAGCAATGAGCATCGATTCGATATAGCCGTTCATCTCGTCTTTGGTAATCGAGCACCTCTTGTCCCTGTTTTCGAAACATTTACGGCAGGCCTGGCAGTCGAGCAGGTTTTTACCGGCGAGGTTGATCAGCTCGGTCTCGATCCCCTCCGCTTTCAGCTCGTCCAATACGAGGTCGATCAAGACAGCGGTGTTTCCGTCTTTCCTCGGGCTTCCGTTGAAGGCAACGACTTTCATCTTTTTATCTCTTCTCCTTTAACTGAGATTGGTATCGGTACATGATGATGGTGACGGCCATGAGTCAATTACTCGACAGCAGGTACGTCTCGATAAATTTGTCTATCTCTCCATCCAGGACCGCGTCGACGTTTCCGGCCTCGATCCCCGTCCGGTGATCCTTGACAAGCCTGTAGGGCTGCATGGTGTAGGTCCTGATCTGGCTTCCCCAGGAGATATCCTTCTTCTGGCTGTGGAGTTTTTCCTGCTTCTTTTTCTCCTCCTCGAGCCTGTTCTCGTAAAGGCGCGACTTCAATATCTTCAGGGCGATCGCCTTGTTTCTGTGCTGGGACTTTTCGTTGCTGCATGTGACAACGATGTTCGTGGGCAAATGTGTAATCCGAACGGCGCTGTCGGTCTTGTTGACGTGCTGTCCCCCCGCTCCGGAGGCCCTGAAGGTATCGACCCTCAGCTCGCTCTCGTTTACCTCGATGTCTATGTCGTCTTCTATCTGGGGGCTTACGAAGACCGAGGCGAAGGATGTGTGCCTCCTCTTTCCGGTGTCGAAGGGGGATATTCTGATCAGCCTGTGGACGCCCACCTCCGCCTTCAGAAGGCCGTAGGCGTAGTCGCCGTCTACGAGAAAGGTGATGTTCTTGATTCCCGCCTCGTCCCCCGGCAGTAGGTCTACGACGTCAAGCTCAAAGCCCCTCGATTCAATCCACCTGCTGTACATCCGAAAGAGCATCTCTGCCCAGTCCTGCGCCTCCGTCCCTCCGGCGCCGGAGTTTATCTGGATTATGGCGGAGTTTCTGTCGTTTTCGCCGGAGAGCATCCGCCTGGTCTCCATCTTGCCGAGCTCCCTTTCGAGGCTTCCTAACTTTTTTGCGATCTCGTCCGCGGCGTCCTCTTCGCCTTCATTCAACATCTCGGTCAAGATTGTCAGCTCCTCGAAGTCCTTCTCCAGGTTGGATATCCAGCCAAGCTGCTCCTCGACGGCGGTTTTTTCCCGCCCGGTCTTTTTGGCCTTCTCCGCGTCGTTCCAGAAGTCGGGCGAGGACATGGTCGTCTCGATCTCGCCGAGGCGCCTTTTCAGTGCATCCGGCTCAAAGAAACCCCCGTAATGTCTGAAAGCGCTCCTCAAAATCTTTTAGGCTGTTAGTGAAATCGGAAGACGGATCGACTATCATCTCCTCTCCTCCTCAAATAGTGTGAAATCAAATTATCTTTTAGTTTATTTTCTCTCTCTTTTTTTTGTCCCGCGACCCCTAATTATACCAGAAATGCCAACAAAAAGGGGCAAAATAAAGGCGATGGTTACGAGCTTGGCGAAGATATCGCCGAACCTCGTGTAAAAGGTGAGCCGGTTTCCTACCCTCACCTTCTCCGTCACGACCCTTCTCTTGAAGATGGGGGTCTGGTTTTTGACCCTGCCGACGGAGTCTATGAAGGCGGACACCCCGGTGTTGGCGCACCTGACAAGGGGAATCCTCGTCTCTATCGCCCTTATCCGGGACATCGAGAGGTGCTGGTAGGGGGCGCTGGTCTTCCCGAACCATGCGTCGTTTGTGATATTGATGAAGAGAACGGCGCCGTCCCTTGCGTAGTCTCTGGTCATGTAGGGAAAGATCGCCTCGTAGCAGATGAGAGGGCCCACGCCGCCGAATTCGGCCGCAAGGGGCTCTCTCTTCTCCCCGGGGAGATAATCACCCACACCCTCGACTATCTTGTCCACGAAAAAGAAGAGTTGCTTCAGGGGGACGTACTCCGCAAAGGGGACGAGGTGGGTCTTGTCGTACTTGCCGACAAATGAGCCCTCCGGATCGAGGAGGTAGGCGCTGTTTAAGTACCTGTATTGTTCACCGATGATTTTGTAGTCGACGGTACCGAAGAAGAGGTGCGCCCTTGTGATCACGGCCAGGGCTTCCACCCTGGGGCGAAAGTAGGGGTGATCCTTGAAGAAGAAGGGGGTCGCCGTCTCCGACCAGACGATCAGGTCCGGATTGGATTCGATGGTGGAGAGCGTCATTTCCTCGTAGATCGATACGGTCTCGTTCTGGTAGGCGGGGTTCCACTTTATATCCTGGCGGATATTTCCCTGGATCAAGGACACGGTTATCTCCCGCCCCGACGATGCTCTTTTCGTCTCCCTCTTTACGGCGTAGAGGCCGTAGGCTATGAGGATTGCGACGAGTGATGCCGAAACGACTACTTCTGCCCACGGGAACCTTTTTTTCGCCCCCACTATCTTCATAAAGACGAGGTAGACCGCGGCGTTGACAGTAGTGATCGTGAAGGTCACGCCGAAGACGCCGGTTATGTCCAATATCTGTACGAGGGGGAGGATCGGAATCTGGGAGTGGCCGATGAAGCACCAGGGGAATCCGGTGAAGAGCGTGCCCCTCAGGTACTCCAGGGCGGTGAAAGCTATCGGCACAGATACGATCTCGGATATGCTGAATCTCTCCTTAGTCCACGAGACGAAGGCGGAAAAGGCCCCGACGTAGATGGAGACGTAGAGCACGAGGAATATCGTGATGAGGACTCCGAGGTATATCGGGACGCCGCCGTATCGGGAGGCGGGTAGCGCCGTCCAGTAGAAGACGCCGAGATTCGCGAAAAGCCCGAAGACGAACCCCAATATGGCGGCCCGATACGGCTTGTAGTCCTTTGCTGCAAAGAGTAGCGGCACAAGGCATATCCATGCCAGAATCGAGATCGAGGGGGCGGGCAGAGAGAGGAAAAAGAGGCAGCCCCCGAATCCGGACATTACAAGGTCTCTTATCCACTTCGGCCTGTCTTCTATCTTTCCTGCAGTTTTTACGCTCTTCTCAGCTTTCTGTTTCAAAATGGGCTTCTCCATGACTATAAGTATAAAAAACCGTTTTACTGTGGGATGAGATGATTCGATCGCCTCTCGATGAATGCCGGCCGAAGACAATTGTGAGGCCTACTTTCGAGGCCTCATTGCATTTTTCTTAAAAATTTCAATATGATCGCATACTCTGTAGAAATATTAAAAAAGCCGATATATCTTCCAACCGTATTGGCAAACAGCAACCGTAATAGAGCTGAATGAGAACCTCTCTATATGCCGCGGATCCCGATCAGGGAGAGGAGCCTCGCCTCCTCCTCGAGCATGAGCGATTCGTCCTCCGTCGACGCACCCTCCCCCGGGTCGTGGACGTACCCAAGAAGGTGCAAAATGCCGTGGACCGTGAGGATCATAATCTCCTCTGTGAGGCCCACCCCCCTTGTCTTCGCCTGACGCTCGGCCGTTTCAACGCTTATAACGATATCCCCGAGGATATCGGGGAGTTTGGCTTCGGTGCATTCGGGAGGCGCCTCCCCCTGCCCGAACGACAAGACGTTTGTGGGCCCCTTCCTGTTGAGATAGCGCTCGTTTAGGGAAGATATCGTCTCGTCGTCTGTCAACAGTATCGAAAGCTCCGCGTTATCCCTTCCCGTCTCCTCGAGAAGGATTTGCGCCTTCCGCTCTATCGTTTTTGTCTCTATCTTTTTACGGTGCCTCTCGCTTTTTATCAGTACCGTCAACCTTCACAGCCTCCGTTTCTTCTTCCTCCCTCTCCGGGTCGATGACCGGCTCGGGATAGTCGATCCTCTGGTGGAAGATGCCGTTCAATACCTGAATGAAGCTCCGGCCTATGGCGTCGAGGTCTTTCAGTGTAAGCTCGCACTGGTCGAGCTGGCCGTCGAGAAAGAGCCTCTCGATTATCGACTGGACCATCGCCTCGACCCTCGCCGGCTTCGGATCGGTGAGCACCTTGGATGCGGCCTCGACGTTGTCGGCAAGGAGCACCAGCCCGGCCTCTCTGGTCTGCGGCTTCGGTCCCGGGTATCTAAAGCTCTTCTCGTCAACGGGATTGCCCTTGCCGTCGTCCGACTTCACCGCCCGCTGGTAAAAGTAGTTTATCAGGTGTGTCCCATGGTGCTGCTGTATTACATCGATGATCTCGTTTCCCAGCTTGTATTTTTTTGCGAGGTCCACGCCGTCCTTCACGTGGGAGATCAGGATGAGACTCGACATATGGGGAGAGAGCCTGTCGTGAGGATTGTTTTCTATGGTCGTGTTTTCGATGAAGTAGTTCGGCTTTTTTATCTTGCCTATGTCGTGGTAATAGGCGCTCACCCGGGCGAGGAGGGGGTTTGCGTTGATTGCCGTCGCCCCCGCTTCCGCGAGGTTTCCCACTATTATACTGTGATGATATGTCCCCGGGGCGCGAATGACCATGTCCTTCAACAGGGGATGGTCGAGGTTCGAGAGCTCCACGAGCTTGATGTCCGTAGTGTATCCAAAGAGGAGCTCCACGACCGGGGTGATCCCGAGTACCAGGACCGACGCGATTATCGCCCCGAAAAATCCGAAGAGCGCAAAGGCCAGGGAGGAGAAGACCGTTCCCGGGTCGGAGCTGATGCTGGAGAGCACGTCGACGTACAAAAGCTTAAGCCTGCTTACGCTCAGCAAAAAAATCAGCAGGATGTTGACAAGCCCGACTACGAAACCCGCATATACGAGGGTGGAGCGCTGTTTTGTCTGCGCCACCAGGTGGGCCCCGAGCAGCGAGCCTACAAAAAGGTAGGACATGAAGAGGACGTCGTCGCCCAGAATAATGCCGGAGAATATGCTCGATATGATCGTATATAATATCGCCGACTCCGAGTTCAGGACTATCCTTACAAGCATGGCCCCGGCAATAACGGGGATGGCGAACTTGAATGCGGATTGTGGGATGTTTTCATATCTGTCGCCGAAGGCGTCGGCGATGAACAGTCCGAATTTTGTAATTATCATAAAGACCAGAATAACAATGCAATAGAAGAGGAGGTCTTTGTTTGACGACTTGAATTTGCTGATGTTTTTCGATGCGAAGATATAGGAAACGTAGACGAGAATCGAAATGACCGTGAGGATCCCGAGGAATATCAGAAACAGGTTGTAATCCTTTTGAGATTCGGCGATCCCGTTTAGGATCGTCAGATGATTCTTGTCTATTCGGTATCCGTCCTCGATTATCATCTGGCCCTTTTCGATCTTGATCGTTACGGGCTTCACTTTTTCCGCCGCCAGCTCCTTTCGCCTGTCGGTCTCGGTGAGGTTATATGTGACGTTCGGCTTGATCAGGAGCCTTGACACCTCCAGGGCGGGCTTGACGATCCTCGAGGAAACCTCGGGGGAAAGCGACCTGGCCTTGTTTCCCAGGATGTTTCTCGCCGTCTCTATGTCGATTACCTTGTCGAGGTTAAGGAGCAAGGTCTCGCTCTTTGTCTGGCTGTTGATGAGTGTGACACCCTTTCGCTTCACCTCCGCCGATATGGTGTCGAACGACCCGGCAATGTAGTAGCCGGAGAGGCCTTCCAACAGCCGCTTCATCGTTTTTTCAATCTGTTGGTTGAAGTTCTGCTTCTTAAGCTCTTCGAAGGTGGAGTCCGGGAGCTTCACGTCGAGGAGGTCTGAAAACGCGCCGCGGTTTTCGTCATATATGAGGTTTCTCTCCTTTTCGTTTTTCGCCTTGGCCGATACCTCCCGCATCAGGTTAAAGGCGGATTCTATCCTGTCGAAGAGAGAGACGAGCGCCGTCCCGTCGAGGTCGAATACGGAGGGGATCGTATTGACCGCCTCCGTCCGCTCTCTCTCCGTGGCCTCCTTGTCCACAATGATGTAATCCTTCGAGGCCTTTATATCTTTCGGGGCGTAGTCACCCACCTTGTATTCCACCGTGGTAAACCTGGTCTCGGGTGCCATGATGAAGGCCAGTATTATGACGAAGGAGACAAAGAGCAGGATACGCTGGATTTTTGGATTCCTGTAGGTCTCAACGTCTATCACGTAGGACAGGGGCCTGAGCGGTCTGACGGAGTTGAGTCCCTTGATCAGATCCCAGTAGAGTCCGCTTATTTTATCTATTATCTTCATTGGATTTTAAATCTTCCTCGAGCTTTTCATAGGCCTTTATTATCTCCCTCACGAGGCGGTGACGAACAACGTCCTTTTCGTTGAAGTAACAAAAATCGATTTCTTCGACGTCGCTCAGGATATTCTTCGCCTCCACGAGCCCTGAGATCTTTCCGGAGGGAAGGTCTATCTGGGTGATGTCACCCGTGATGACGGTCTTTGAGTTGAATCCCAGCCTCGTAAGAAACATCTTCATCTGCTCGCTGGTCGTGTTCTGGGCCTCGTCAAGCACAATGAACGAGTCGTTTAGGGTCCTTCCCCTCATGAAAGCCAAAGGGGCGACCTCGATAATCCCCTTATGGACGAGGCGCTGGGCCTGGTCGAAGTCCATCATGTCGTGCAGAGCGTCGTAGAGGGGCCTCAGATAGGGGTTGATCTTTTCATATATATCCCCGGGGAGAAAACCCAGCTTCTCCCCGGCCTCCACCGCCGGCCGTGTAAGTATTACCCTGTCTACCTTCCCTTTCGTGATCAGATCCATCGCCATTGCCATGGCGAGGTACGTCTTTCCCGTGCCGGCGGGGCCGATTCCGAAGACTATATCGAACTTCCTTATAGAATCGATATATTTTTTCTGAGCGAGGCTCTTGGGCGTTATGCTCCTCTTTTTCGATGAGATATAGACCGTATCGAGAAAGATCTCCTTGAGGTTGACCTTTCTGTTTGACTTTAGGATCCTCAGCGCGAAGTCTATATCCGGGGAGTAGACCGGATACCCCTTCTTCAAGAGCTCGTAGAGCTGGATGAGAAGATTCTCGCTGATCTCCACCTCATCTTTATCCCCCGTTATGGTAACCGTTGCGCCTCGTGCCGATATTTTTGTTCCGGTGTCTTCTTCGATAATGGTAAGATGGGAGTTGTGCTCGCCGAAAAGGCTGCGGACAAGGTTGTTGTCTTCAAAATCGATTTTTGCGGTACTGTCCAAGCTTACTCTCTGATACTTAGCTTATATTTTTTCCCGATTAGCTGGTATTCAAATCTCTCCGCGACGCCGTCCCTCACATTTTTTAGATACCCGCTTCCCTTTAACTCACCCATATCCTCGGGATAACGTCCGTAGGTCAGATAGAAGGTGTAGAGGGCCGATTTAATGTTGGCCGTTTCCATCGTCCGCTGTGAGTTTTCAAAGTCGATTCTGCTGGTATATGAAATGGTGAAGTTTGATACTATTCTCGTGTATGAGA
Organism: uncultured Thermodesulfobacteriota bacterium; assembly: GCA_964542895.1. Taxonomy (GTDB): domain Bacteria; phylum Desulfobacterota; class Zymogenia; order Zymogenales; family Zymogenaceae; genus Zymogenus. The sequence continues at coordinate 42 of CAZIWT010000052.1, read as the reverse complement.
CCGCGAGGATCAGAAACAGAGAAAGCACAATTCCCCCGAAGA
>CAZIWT010000051.1:0-23542 GCA_964542895.1 uncultured Thermodesulfobacteriota bacterium | reverse complement strand
TTTAAAATTATTCTTTAAATATAATTGAATAGATTTCATAAATAATCCTCCATTAGTAAAAACATGTTGGCATATATATCGTAATCATAAATTTATGTCAAGGATTGTCTTTTTGTTTTGTGACTCTTTTGATTTTTTTGGAATTTATACTATTTTGACTTTCTACACAAAAACTTTAACAAATCTTAAAAGTACTTGATGAAATTTATTTTGTAGGGGCTTATGGGTAAAGATGTGTGTTTACCCCGTAGCATTTTGCCTGTGAGCACACCTAAATACTAAAACAGTTCCTCAAGGCATTTTAACTTTCGGTCTCTCGTGTCTGGCCCCGAATCTCCCCGCGCCCTTCCATCTGGATTTGTCCACGCCCACTGGTAGGGATATTTTCTGATCTGTTTCTCTATCACCTCGTTTATAGTGAGGGATATGTTGTAAATATCTCTCTCTTTATCTCCGTTCGGCTCCGGCTCGATCGGTGGGAGTATCTCTATCTCGAATTTCGAGTCCTCTACAAAGTGGATGAAGGCCGGAATCAACGGCGCCCCGGAGCGAAGGGTAAGGACGGCGGGGCCGGGGGTCGTCAATGCGTCCCTTCCAAAGAAGGGGACGTTTATCCCGTCGTGCTTTTTCCTCTCGTCGGCGACTATGATTACTATCTCGTTGTTTTTCAAGGCCTTCAAGATATCCTTTGTGGCGGCAAACCCCTTGTCGGCGTCTATTCCTTTGATCCCGCATATCTCTTGATAGTGCTTGTATACACTCTTCAACGTCTCGTTGTTCGGGTCTTTCAGTACCACCCAGAAGGGGAGCCCGGTCATAATGAGCCTTACTATCATGAGCACAAAGTTCGACAGATGGGCGCTTATGAGGATCACACCGTTCCCCCTCTTTAAGGCGGACTCCAGATGTTCCATCCCCGAAATGTTACAGTTTTCGACGATCTTTTGGTGATTTATCGGATTTAGGTAGTGAATGAGATCCGGAAACATCTTGACCATGTTCCACAAGACGTTTTTTACAAACCTCCGCCTCTCCCTTTTCGTAAACGTATTCCCGAAGGCGATGTCGATATTCGGGAGGAGAGTTTTTCTAATGTCCGGGAAGAGATAAACGGCCGGGTATATCGAGCAATAGACCAGATACATAGCCGCGTTTGTGAGCTTGAGGGGGATCCTGGGGATCGAAAACTCCGCTGTCCGCAGGAGAAACCTGGCGATCGAGTAACGTATTTTTTTTAGAAAGTCTTTCATAGAACCGCTGTTTATAGAAGCGGAAATTCTATACCTTTGCGGCCCGAAAGTCAATAAATGAAATTTTATTGGATGATCTTGAATCCGTTCGGCTTCATCCTCATCTAAAAAACATGAGAGAATTGCTAATATTGACAGGCCTCTTGCTGGTCTGGTTTCTACTTCAGGGGGTAATCCTTCCCAGGCTTGGAGTGAAGACATGACTCAGGCCGGACGGATGTGCCGGGGACCGGCACAAGAAGGACAAGACGAAGAAGTAGCCCAAGAGATCTCTACCGAGGATCTTTTCCTGCAAATCCACTTCGATTGCGACTGCAATTTTTAATTGCGATTGACAATTAAGTCGATTCAAGTCTGTTTCAGAACAGTTCTGTTTTGAAAGCTCGATTGGATCACGGGAATATAATAGATCGGCCGCGTGAATCCTTATACGGAGCATGTGGAAGGGGAGCCTCTCGCTATCTTATCGAGATGATAGGGGGCCGCTTGTATACTTCTGCCTTTCCCTAATAGAGGTCAGGGCACGGATTGATCGCCGGATATCCGGGGCATTGGCTCGGATTGGCCGAGCCTGAATATTAAGGATATTTTTCTTCGGCCTTAACTCTTCCACCGGGGATTCAGCCATATCCAATGGTCCGGGTATTTCCTGATGTAGTCCTCGATCGACTTGTTGATCCTGGCCGTCATCCGGTAGACGTCCTCCTTTTCGTCTCCGGTGGGCTCGTATTCTATCTTGGGCAGGATATCGATTACGTAGCCCTCCTCGTGGTTGATGAATATGGGAATTATGGGGGCCCCGGTTGTCAGGGAGAGGACGGCGGGACCCTTGGCGGTCAGGGCCGGCTTCCCGAAGAAAGGCACGGGAATTCCATCCCTCTTTTTTCTCTCATCGGCGATGAGGTAAACGAGCATGTTGTCTTTCAGCGAGCTCAAGATCTCATCCCTCGCCCTCTCGCGATCATCAACGTCAATATATTTTACGCCGCTGATGCTCCACCACTCGCGGTATTTCTCCCTCAAGAGCTTATTCCTCGGGGCCTTCGTCGGGACGATAAACGGCATGTCCGACTGGGCGAGCCTTACCGTCAGCATCATGAAGTCCACCATGTGTGATCCCAGGCCGATGATACCTTTTCCCCCCTTCAGGGCCTCTTCTATATGTTCCCGTCCAGAGATGGTTATATCCCTTTTCAGCCTTTCGTGATTTTTCGGGTGGCCGTAATAGAGGATCTCCCCCGGCATCCTGAAGAGGGATTTCAAGAAGCTTCGGGAGAGGCGTTTTGTCTCCGATTTCGTCAGCTCGTCCCCGAAGGCGGTGCGGATGTTTCCGAAAAGCTGCCTGTGAAGGGACGGAATACGAAAGAAGAAGGGGGAGATGATTAAAAAGAGGGAATCCGAGATAAGGCGGGTCAGGAAGAGGGGGGTTCGGGTGAAGAAGAACTGAACGAGGGATATTACAATCCCACCCAATGCGCTGCGCAGTTTTCTAAATGGTACTTTCATAGTTTTAGGAAAATTTTAATAAATAAGCTTTGTAGCCCCAATATAATATTTTGGGGTTTGAAAGTCAATAAAATTATACTTATGATGAAGAAGTCGGCTTCTGTGTAAGCTTTTATATATCGTTTTACGCTTGATGGGCGGAAAATTCCACTCACATTTCTGAAATATACAGCTTCCGAGCCTGACATTCTTCAAAAAAGTTCAATATGGACACTGATCCCCTCTATTTATCTTTTTCACCGTCATTTTCTTGACATACTTTGTTACTTAAAATATGATGTAAAAAACGGTGTTTGGTGTAATAGTAAGTAAAAGATGATTATCGATTTTTGCGTTACCCCGCCGGCAAAGGAGGTCCTCTCCGGTTTTAAGGATATACCCAGGCATCTGGAAGGGTACTTTCGCCTCTACGGCGGGAATCTTGAAGATTTGGAGCAGCTTGCCAAGCTGACCATCGACAATTTTTTTTCCCTTTTGGATTACGCCGGGATAGATATCGCCGTAATTTTCGGCGAAGATATGGAGACGACTTATAACAGAAAGATACCCAACGAGATAGTCCGGGACCTTGTGCAGAAATATCCTGACAGGTTTCGTGGCTTTGCCGGAGCGGATCCCCATAAAGGGAAAAAAGCGGTAAAGGAGATCGTGAGCATGGTCGGGGAGGGCCTTTCCGGTGTAATGGTCGCCCCCTGGGAGCACAACCTCTTTACGGACGATGAAAAGTATTTTCCAATCTACGAGAAGTGTATCGAGCTCGATATACCGATCTGGATACACACGTCACTGAATTTTTCCCACCTCATTCCTATGGAGTACGGGAGGCCGTTGATTCTCGACAGGGTTGCCGTGAGGTACCCGGATTTGAAGATCGTGGCCGGCCATTCCGGATGGCCCTGGGTTACCGAGATGGTGGCGGTGCTGTGGCGCCACCCGAACGTCTATGCGGATATCTCCGGGGTAAGGCCCAAATATATGGGCATGATAGAGACCGGCTGGGCGCCCCTTGTCCACTACGGCAATAATATACTCAAGGATAAGATACTCTTTGCCACGGCGTGGCCGCTGGTGATGTTCCATGAAGCGGTCAATGACGTGAGGGAGCTCCATCTAAAGCCGGAGGTGGAAAAGAAGTGGTTCTGCGAAAATGCGAAAAAGCTTCTTAAATTGGAGGATTAAAAAAGTGAGAGTGTAAAGCGTAACGGGCAATCTCCTTTTCATCTAATGCACTCCACCCCAATACCGCTGCCGTAATTTATAATCTTTTCGCCGCACGCCCGAAAAAAACCGTTATATTTTTTACCGCGTTGTTTTATCGTGAGATTTTATATTTATTGACCATTTTTTATAAGAGGAGGAATTTATGAGCCAAGAAAAAGGGAAACTCGTTAGGGGCCTTACTCTGATAACTGTTTTTACCCTTATAACGGGAGCCATGGTCGGGATGGCCTGGGCGACCATCATCGACAAACTGTTTGATTTTGCCGGGCCGGCCGTGATCCTCTCCGGTATTATCGCGGCGTTCTTCTCGGTCCTCATAGGGCTATGTTACGCGGAGCTCTGCGCCGCAATGCCGTACGCCGGGGGGGAGTATAACTACACGAAGAGAGCGATGGGGGGGTTCGCAAGCTTCATTACGGGGTGGTTTCTGATTATCGCCTATTCCTCAATGATGCCGTTCGAGGTGATTATATTCTCCAAGGTTGCGAGCTCGCTGATGCCGGAGGCCTGGCTGGAAAACGGTTTCAGCCTTTGGGGGTATACCCTCCCGCCGCTTGCCATGATAATCACCGGAATAACAGTGGCCCTATTTTTCGGGGCGGTCAACTACATGGGAATTCGTATATCGGCCATCGCCCAGCTTGTTTTTACGATTATCCTCTTCGGTGGGATAGCGGTCTACGTAATCGGAAGTGTTCCTTACGTAAACCTGGATATGTTTTCCGATACCTTCTTCGACAAGGGGGTGGGCGGAATGCTGATGATGGTGCCCATCGCCATGCTGGCGTTTATGGGATTTGACATAGTCCCCCAGGCGGCGGAGGAGATAAACTCCCCAATCAGAAAGGTCGTCTTTCTCATACCTCTATCCGTGCTCTTTGTTCTTATCTTTTATTCAGGTGTTTTTTTCATATCGTCGAGCGTGGTGCCGTATACCGAAGTGGTGGCATACGGGGTCGAAGGGATCGAAGTCCCGATCCTGCCGATTGCCGTGATAACCCTGGGCCCGACCGTCTCCAAGGTGATTATCGTGGCCGGGCTGATGGGGCTCATCACGACGCTGAACGCCTTTATGATAGGCTCTTCGAGGCTCATGTTGGGAATGGCCAGAGAGGGCGTCCTGCCGAAGGTCCTCGGGAAAGTCCATCCGAGGTTCGGGACCCCCCATGTGGGGATAGTGGTCCTGACGATTTTGGGTATAATGGGGTCGTTCTTCCCGTTTTTAATGGCGCTTATGAAGGTGGGCTCTTCGGCGATACTTGTGGCCTTCATAATGGTCTGTCTCTCCCTGATTATATTGAGGAGAAGGGAGCCGAAAATGGAGAGGCCCTACAAGGTACCGGTCTATGTGTTCGTTGCGGTCCTGGCGCTTATCGGATCGATCGCGGCGGAGCTTATCTCCATCTACGTCCTGATCGAAGACAAAGAGCTGGTCGGGGCGGTGCTCTTCTTCGGGCTTGCGATCTTGGGTCTCATCTACTATTTGGCCGTTGCCAGAAAGAGGGATGTAGGTGGGCCGGTTAAAGGATAGGAGAAATATCAGGAAACAGTTTTCCTTGTGCGGACCAAAATATTTGAGGTTAACCTTACTCAAGATATAGTGTGTAGAAATCGTCTGTCGCTGTTCTCCGCTCAAATTCCATTGTCCGGGAAGACAAATTATAAAAAGCGTTTTCCCGGCGAACAAAAAAAGATGGATGGAGGATGGCAGATGGCAGATGGCAGATGGATATATGCCGGAAATACTGTGACATTGAGGGATTTCTTAAGAAAGATTCTGTTATAAGCTCGCCGGCTTAAAAAGTTTATTCAAAAATCCGCCTTTTGCATTGTTAGTAATTGATCAAAACAACCACGTCCGTCACGAAAATAGAAATAGATATATCTACTATTCCGCAAACATTCAAGGGGTGAGGGGATCAATCCGAGACTTTTCCCCGGAGCCTTTACGGGAAATTGTAAACCGGTATAGTATAGTATAATATACGAGGAATTAAAAAATCCCCGGCAGATCGAAGGTACGTTGTTTCAGGAGGTATGGACGAAGCCGCTCCGGGAAGGAATCCACCCCGTGGCAGTTGAACAATCCGGACGTCAATATACTACTATCGGCCTTGGGCGGATTTTCGAGCTGAGAGGGCCTTAAGAATTGGAGGGAGGCAATGGCAGGGAGGGGAATAATAGGGAAACGGGGCGGTTTTGTGATATGGGTTTTTTAGGCATCCGTAAGACTAATGGAATCGAAATCCATTAAGCTTTTGATCGTCTCCGCTGAATATAAAGAGAAAGCGATCAATGTTACGATGGATGGAAAACTGTTATCTAAAGAGTATATTTTGACGTGAATTGATGTTTGGAATTCAGTATATAAGGAGGATCGTCGATGGCGGAAAGAAGATACTGGAACGAAGAGATGGAGACGATGGCCCCAAAAAAGCTGAAGAAGCTTGAGGAGGAGCTGTTAAAGAAGGAGCTTGAATATATATACAAGAGGTCGCCCTTTTATCGGGCTAAATGGGACGAAGCGGGTGTTATACCTAATGATTTCAAGTCGATGGAAGACCTCGTAAAATTCCCCTTTACCACGAAGGACGACCTCAGAAAGACCCAGGAGGAGGTGGGCGGCCTCGGTGGTCACCAGTGCTGTGCCAAGGAGGAGCTCGTGAGGATCCAGGGCACCAGCGGCACCACGGGGAAGTCCCTCTACATCGGCCTTACGGGAAACGACGCGGAGGTCTGGAAGGAGCTGTTTGCCCGACACGCCTATACGGGCGGGATAAGGCCCGGAGATTCCTTCATCAATCCCGCGAACTTCGCCCTGTTTGTTGGGGGGCTCTCGGAGTCTGTATCGGCCGAGGCGATGGGTTTTTGTGTAATTCCGGCGCCCGTGGGCAGCACGGGGATAGAAAAGCTCTTCGAGCTCATATTGGAGTTCCGTCCCACTGTACTTTTCGCCTCGCCATCCGCCACGATATTTCTCGCGGACTACGTAAGGGAGAACCTGAAGATGGAGCCGGTAGACCTCGGATTCAAGAAGGGATTTCTGGCGGGGGAGGCGATGAACGACGAGGACAGGGCTTTTATAGAGGAGACGTGGGGAATCGTGGTCAGGAACTTTTACGGCCTCGCGGACGTGGCCGCGGACCTCGCCAGCGAATGCGACCGGACCGACGGGATGCACCTCTGCTCTCCAGGGCTGGTTACGGCGGAAATCGTCGACCCTATCACCCTCGAGCCGATGAAACCGGAAGATGGGATCGAGGGGGAGATAATCTACTCGACGATAAAGAGGGAGGCTACGCCGGTCATCCGCTACCGTTGCCGGGACCTCGTGAAGGTTTATTTCGAGAAGTGCGCCTGCGGCAGGACGTCGATTCGGTTTTACGTGATCGGGAGGACCGACGATATGCTGAAGGTCAAGGGAGTAAACGTATTTCCGGCGGCGGTCAAAAACGTCATCTCAGCCTTTATCCCGAGGACCACGGGCGAGATGAGGATAGTCCTCTATAAACCGGGCCCCGCGGTCGGCACGAACCTCGAGATAAAGGTGGAGTACGGGGAAAACGTAAAGAAAGAGGAGACCGAGGCCTTGGCAAAAGAGATCAAGGAGGAGATAAGGAAAAAGCTGGTCATTACGCCGGTGATCAAGATGATCCCGCCCCAGACGCTGGAGCGCTCCCAGTACAAGATCAACTACTTCGAGCGTGCTTATGAAGAAAAGAAGTAATCCCGTAGGGGATATTTTATTGGGCCAAAAACAATTCCCCGACGAGTCCGAGATTTCCGTCCACGGCGAAGATGTAGAGCGGCGTGGATTATATATGTCAAAAAGTTATTGAAATCGGGTTGGTTTACTGTAAAAAAAAACAACCGGAATGGATATTGGGATGGACATGAAAAATATTTTATATTATAATATTGAAATATAAAACTTTTTATGGTGCGGCTTATCATTAAAAAAAGATTTGGAGCTTCAACACGGGAGTAGATATTGGGAAGACAGATAGAGTGCAGAGATTTTTTGCAGTGCAAAACAGATTCCTAATTTAAAAAGATGTTGCTTTGTAAACTATTGTAATTATTGGCTTTTTAAGGAGCCGTTTCGGGCTCTTTGAGGAGGTTTTGTTGGGCTAAATAACCTAAAGATATCAATTAGATACGGCTTCGATTATTTAGAGAATGGCAAGCTATTTGCACTGTTTAATGTAGAAGTAGAGTTGGAATAGAATATGTGGAAAATATTTCTTCCTCTATTATTGTATTAATACTCATGATGTAGATAAAATGGAAATAGTTAAAGGAGCCGGATAATGACGACAGCTAACTCTCTCACTCATTTAGCTTATCGGTCTGTAGTGGACGCTATAGAGGATATTTTAGGTAAAAACGGTAAGAATTCCGTTCTTCGGTTTACGGGACTTGATTGGATGGTGGAGAATCCCGTGGATTACGATCCGAACGCCAGGGTTTCTTATGAGGATGTGGCAAAACTCTACACCGGAGTTCGCGAGGTCATCGGAAATACAGGGTACGATGTTATCATGTATCGAGGCGGGATATTCGCGGTACAAAATATTCTGAAGCATTCCGAGCCCATGCGGCAGCTCGTCACAATGGATTTCGATCCGATAGAGAAGCTGAAATTGGGATATAAGGCTTATGTTACAAACGCCGGATACGATCCCGACAAGACCATGGAGCATTTCGGTGATAAGAACGAGATACTCATCCATAGGCCCGACTGTACAGAATGCGAAGAGCTTTTAAAGAAAGGTGATAATCTGGGGAAGTTTACCAAGCCTTCATGCTCCTTCGTAAAGGGCCTGATGCAAGGGATAGGTAATTGTTTCAAGGAAGTAACGGTATCGGCGGATGAGGTCAAATGCAGGTTGTTGGGAGATGATGAGTGCCTGTTCAGCATTAAATACGAAATAAAAGAATAGCTTGAAGAAAAATATTCGAGCCGTTTTTTTGACTATCCAGAGGTGTTGGCTCGGTTAATATTGGAATAGAAAAGGAGCTGTTAAAAAGGTATAAATTTGTAACATATACCGAGGAAATAAATATGACTGATGACTTTGTAATCGACAAAAACGCGTTCGCAGCCGCCAAGGGAATGTTTGATGTAATCATAGGTGAAACAAAACATATTGAAGAAGGGGATGAGGTCGGACTTGTAAAATCTCTCGGTTATAAAGCGATCTTTGCCACCCGGAATCTGATGTTTTCTCCCATGACCCTTTCCGTCTTTGAGATGATGGGCCAAAACGGGGTGAAAAACCTGTTCTACAGGGGGGGCTACCATTCCGGAGAGATATTCGCCGAGGAGACTGTCGACAGTGGTATGGCGAAATGGGATGAGAGCCTCGTGAAATATCACGAAACGATAACCATCGCCACCGGATGGGGCTATTTACATTATGAGGAGATAGACCTCAATCCGGGAAACCCGAGAATAGTCTCCAAGATGAAAAACCATCCGTGCGCAACCACTGTCCCGGAGATAATGAAATACGCCGTTCAGAAAAATCCGGGCCTTAAGATCGACTTCACTCAAACCTTCTGCGATTATCATACGGGGTGGATTCTCGCTATATTAAGGATGATCATGGAGAAGAACGGCGCCGACATGGGGCTTCTCTCCCGCTTGAGGGGGAAGGAGGAGTATTGCCAGGCACAGGAGGGGCATGATCACTGCAAACATGTTATCGGCATTCTTGATTAACCCGACACATTGTGGAATCCTGTAACAGGTTTTCGCTAAAAATCAGGCTGAAACTTTTTTCAAGAGCTGTCCTGCGGCTTTTCCCCGTATCTCCTGAAAGTAGACGCTCGTGATTCCTCATGTTACGATTCTAAAACCCGCCTGTTGAAATTATCTGCTTGGGTTACCGTTTAAGAGAAAAGCACATTAATACAAGTTGGAGGAGGTTTGACATGGCAAAGGAATCCAAATACGACATCCTGACCTCGATCGAAATACCGGATAATACCAAAGAAAACTGGACGAAGATCCTCGATCTGATCGCTGAAATCATGAATGTTCCGGTGGCCCTGATAATGAGGGTCCACGAGAGGGACATCGAGGTATTTGCGAAGAGCAGCAACGTGGAAAACATCTACGAGAAGGGGGAAACGGCTGAGCTGGACACCGGCCTCTACTGCGAGACCGTGATGGATACGCAAAAGGAGCTGTTAATCCCCAATGCGCTTAATGATCCCAGGTGGGACAAAAATCCCGACATCGAGCTGGGAATGATCTCCTATTTAGGGCTGTCCCTGTTGTGGCCTACGGGCCAGATATTCGGGACCATCTGCGTTCTCGACAACAGGGAGAATCCTTATTCAAATTTGTACAGAAAGCTGCTGAAAAAGTTTCGCAACAGTATTCAAATAAACCTTGAAAATATCTACAACCAGGAGCTACTTAGAGAGGAGATAGCGGAGCGCAAGCGTACGGAAGAAGACCGTGACAGGCTCATCGACGAGCTTAAGAAGGCCCTTTCGGAGGTAAAGAAGCTCTCCGGGCTGATGCCCATCTGCTCAAACTGCAAAAAGATAAGGGACGATGAAGGCTACTGGAAACAAATAGAGCAATATATCAGCGAGCGTTCCGAAGCGGAGTTCACCCACGGCATCTGCCCCGACTGCGCCGCCGCGCTTTATCCCGAGCGGTCTAAAGAGAAGAGTTGATGTTAATATTGATACGGTGATTCTAAGATCATTTTAGAGACGAATAAAATTTGCAAAAAGATAGGGTAATATCCTCACTTCCTGTAAAATCCCCTGAGCTCCCATAAATCGCTCTCGCGGTTGTGAACCAGGATGTAGACCCCGCCGTCCGCACCCTTTACCTTGAAGTAATCGGCGGAGGGGTCGTACCAGCGGTCGGTCACCTCGACGATTTGGTGCTTTCTGTTGCCGATGTAAAACACGGTCGGCCGCTCGTCCGCCTTGTATCCGCTGTATGTCTCAACCCTTATCTTCATCTTCGGTCCCCCAGACTGCGGAGGCAAAAAATCCTATATATATTATAGACCCAGCGGCCTGTTCGGTCAAGGCCGGTGATATTTACAAAAACGGCGAAAAAATCCTTCGATAAAAATCGTGGATGTTGAGAAGGGAATCTGCTAATATAGGAAAAACAGGGCCATGAGATAAAAATGAAGATCCCCGAAGATATAAGACTCCTCCTCATCGTTGTCGCCACGATAGGGGCCGTTGCGGGCATAGCCGTCTTGATGGTCATCTTCGCCCCGGTAATAGGTAACAACGCCGAGCTCTCTGTGAGGATCATACTGGCCCTCCTTCTTTCTTTCGTTACGGTGAAGTTCTTCCTCTATATCCTGGAGGCCGCGATCGTAGTGATCGGGGGAGATAGGGCAAAAAGCATCGAGAGGCGAAGGCCCGCCCTGAAATCGGCTCACCCGGCCGTCCGCATAGTCGTAATTGTAACCGTCCTTGTCGCGACTTTTGCGGTCTGGTACCTCTTGATCCACCGCTTCGGGGGTTTTATCCTTCCCGAATTTTAATCCAAAAAAGCTTTTTTTCTTGACATAGATTTTTAAACGTGATATTTAAAACACAGAGTACTTTGCGGTACAAAGAACTCTGCAATTTGATTGGCCGCCATGGATCCGAATGTTGTTAAGGGTCTTTAAGGTTGTCTTCTTAATTAGGAGGGGCGGTCTTCAATTAGTTTGTATACGATCGAAAGAGAATATTGGAGGATATGATGAGCAGAGGGGGAAAAAAGGATACCGATAAGGGTACAAAGGGCGATGAAGCGACGATTAATAGTGTCGCCGAAAACGTGGACATTGCCCTTGAGGATATCAGGTACATCCGCGAGGTGATGGAGGGGACGAAGGATTTCTTCATATCGGGCTGGTCGGGGATAGCATGGGGAATCGCGACAATAGCCGGGGTAATCCTTACCATGCAGATAATCTCTAATCCCCCCCAGCTCGGCGTTTCAAAGACGCTTTGGGTGTTGTGGATAATCGTCTTTACACTCGCCTCCGGTGTTGAGACTTATTACCTTTATAAGGGTGCCCGGGATACCGGAAGGGCTATCCTCTCCACCGTATCTGTAAAGATCATCACGGCGGAGGCGGTAATGACAATTCAAGGCCTGACCCTAACACTTCTTCTTATCCACCTTGGATTCCCGGCTTACATTCCCGGCGTATGGCTCCTTGCCCTCGGAACTATGATGTTTGTAGCGGGTCTCTTTTTCCCGGGGGGGATATGGATATTCGGAGGTCTCACCTTCGTGGTCTCCATTATCGCCTTCATAATGCCGGAGATAGGACTTATTTGCCTCGGTTTTGCTGGGGGCGTTTCCCTTTTCTGGGGCGTAGCCTATCTGATTATGAAAAGGAAATGAATTGGGCAGTCTGACTTTATTATTGGGAGGTCATTATGGCGGATCCGGAAAAAGTTGACGTAAAAAAGGAGACCGCGAAGGCGTGTGTCAGAAAGACCTGTGACGGGTGCGAAATAGAGGGGAGGCTCCTTTGCGTCCACACGGAGCTGGACCTTTTCGACTTCGCCGTTCTATTTATTACGTGGCTCATCCCCTTTATCGCCGGGATGGTGATCGGGAAGTTCTGGATCGGGCTCTGGGTATGGGTGGGGCTCGCCGTTCTCTTCTTCGGGTTTGTGGAGGCGTACCTTCTCTGTCGGCACTGCCCCCACTACGCGGAGGAGGGTTTTACCCTCAAATGTCACGCAAACTGGGGCCTTCCCAAGTTCCCGAAGATAAACAAAAAGTCGCTCAGCAAGATCGAAAAGGTCGCCTGGCTCCTCTATGTTGCCGTCCTGTTTCTCTATCCGATCCCCTTTTTCATCGCCGGGAGACTGTGGCTCCTTCTCGTACTCGTAATCTGGGGGGGATTCGTATGGGCCTGGACCGTTCAGAGGACCCAGTGCAGCCGTTGTTTTTGCCTCTCCTGCCCCGCAAACCGGGTGCCGGAGGATGTGAGGAAGATCTTCTTCAAGAACTACCCGGAGTATGCGAAGGCGTGGGGGATCGGTGAGGATGATCTGGAGTAGGAGAGCGTGGTGCACGGGAATTATATGGAGGAGTTATTTGGGAGAGTGGGGTGGGTATCTTGAAGGCGATGAGGATTTAAAATGAGATTGTCTGTCGGCAAATAGATAACGGCCGTGTTGAAACAAAGGAGAATTTAATGGACTTGAAACTGTTTTTTACCGTATTTGGAACGATATTTTTGGCGGAGCTCGGAGACAAGACGCAGCTTGCGGTCATGGCCCTGGCGGCGGAAAACCACAAGGGGCTCCTCTCGATATTCTTAGGGGCAGTGCTTGCCCTTGCACTTACGTCGCTCATCGGGGTATTGGTGGGCAGCGTGGCCGCCAAGTATATCTCCGCAAACATTATTCAGTATGTGGCGGGCGGCCTCTTTATCGTTATCGGCATTTTTATAATCTTCGGCAAGTTTTAGACCCCCGGCTCAAGAATATTTTGGCCGCTGACAGCAAAAAGAGCCGCTTATTGTAGGTTGGGGTGTCTGTTACAAATTCAACCGTTTGTCGTAAAAAGGAGAAAAAAATGTGGGAGCTGTTATTTTGGGTGTATCTTGTCAACGCCGTTTTCCTGATCAATCACGAAGTAGACTCCGCCTACTGGAAGGAGTGGAACCTCATGGGGATCCCGGGGGGGATAACCTTCTTTCTCATACTTCACTTTCCCCTCATATTTCTGGTAATCTACGGGGCAGTCCTCCTCGACCGCGGGGCCGCCTCCGGGCTGATATTCTCGCTGGCCTTGGGCCTGGTGGGCGTATTCGCCTTTGCCATACACACCTATTTCATAAAGAAGGGGAGGGATGAGTTCAAGACGCCGATCTCCCTCTTCATCCTGATCTCGACTCTGATCATCTCCCTCTTTCAGCTCGGGGTTACGATTTACCTGATGGCAGCTTAAGGGTTTGGTGGAATTTTGGGGATCGGTGGTGGTTATGGAGAAATAAAAATAAGCATTTTGTCAATTTTTGAAAGTTACAGGGCATTTCGTGAATAGATATGACTCGTGAAGGAAAAAAAGAGAAGGGGCCGTTGACCGACTCCCTGAACCGTGTGATACACGAGAGGGCGAGGCTTGGCATAATGACCAAGCTCATGGCGGAGGGTGAATCCGGCTTCACCGCGCTGAAGAAGTCTCTCTCCCTATCTGACGGCAACCTCAACGCGCACCTGAAGGTTCTGATGAAGAACGAGTATATCTTGATGAGAAAGGAGTTTGTAGCAGACAAGCCGAGAACAACGTACAGGATCTCGGAAAAGGGGAGGCTCGCGTTTGGCGAGTATATTGATTCATTGGAGAAATTTCTAAAGAGTGTATCATAATCTTGTTGAATTTACAGGAGTGTTATAACAGTGAATGTAAAAAAGCATCTTATAATGTTTTTAGTTGGTTTCTTTGGATGGCTGTTCTTCTTTTTTTTAGGGTATCCATCAGACTACTTCACAGAATGGAGTTTAGCAGAAAAGATAATGCTTAGTTTGATTACAATTTTTGCTGTATTGCCTTTTTTAGGCAGCCTGGTGGTTATTTTTCTCGGCGGTAATTATATTAAAATTGCATTATGGATGGCATTTTATGCTTCTGTTCCACTTTTCATTTATGATTATATTACAGTAGGGATTATTCAAGGTCAGGGGTTATATTTTCTTAAATCACATTGGTATATAACAGTCGCATATTTTTATGTATGGATAGAATTGCCATTAATCGGACTTGCTCTACGAAAACTGATTAATGCACAATGCAATCAAGAACAGGGCTCATAACAAAGCAAATACAGCCGACGCTAAAACAACAGCACGACTGATTTGCGTCGTTTGGCAAAAAAAATCGTCGGTTTTAGAGCCTGTTGCATGGCCAATTCCTTGTCTCAATCAGGGAATGAAAGAATAATTGCTTGTTTTATTTCTACGAAAATGGTAGCAAAAATAATAGAAAATTGAAATATTCAGAATATTTTACTTAGGAGGAGAATAATGAAACGGATAGTAGCGATTTTCGTCGTATTTTTAGTGATGGGACTCTTTAAGGCGGCAGTTGCTGCCGAGCTTACGGCCGAAGAGATCGTAAAGAGGGCCGAGGATATCATGAGGGGCAGCTCAAACATCGGAAAGCTCACCATGATCGTGACCAACCCTAACTTTAAGAGGACCCTCACAATGGAGTACTGGGAGAAGGGAAAGGATCTTTCCCTCGTCAAGATCATCTCTCCCGCGAAGGAGGCGGGAACGGTCTCCCTGAAGGTGGACAATAACATGTGGAACTACCTTCCCTCGGTGGAGAAGGTGATCAAGATACCCCCCTCCATGATGATGCAGTCTTGGATGGGCTCCGACTTTACGAACGACGACCTCGTTCGGGAGTCGTCCATCGTCGACGACTACACGCCGGTCCTGTTGGAGAACAGCATGTTGAGCGAGGGGGAGGCGTATACCCTCGAGCTTACGGCAAAGCCGGATGCGCCGGTGGTCTGGGGGAAGATATTGGTATATGTAAGGGTAAGTGACTACGCCCCGATGAAGTACGAGTATTACGATGAGAGGGGGAAGCTGATAAGGGTCATGACCATGAGCAAGATAAAAAAGATAGGAAGGCGGGCTTACCCCACAGTCTGGACAATGGTTCCCAAGAACAAGGAGGGTCGAGAGACGGTGATAATCGTAGACGAGATAAAGTTCGATGTACCGATAGACAAGAATATATTCTCGCTTTCCAACCTGAAAAGGGGTATAATCCCCTGATGTCGACGATGTGGGAGATGTCTAATTTGAAGACTAATTGTGGGATTAGATAAAATGGAAGATGGAAAGTATCTTATCTTTACCCTGGCCTGGAGGAACATCTGGCGCAACAAGAGGCGGACGATGATTACCGTCGCCGCCGTGGTCTTTGCCGTCACACTCTCTATTTTCACCTGGTGTTTCGCCGTGGGCGAGCACGAGCAGATGATCAACAATACACTCAAGATTCACACCGGCAACCTCCAGGTCCACGACCTGGGCTACTGGGAGGACAAGACGATCTACAAGAGCTTCACCCCCCCGGAGGAGTTGATAGACTTTTTGGAAAACGACGAGCGGATCGGGGCGTACGTCAGGCGCCTGAACGTGGACGCCCTTATATCCAGCGGCACCGATACCGACGGTGTCCTCCTAATCGGGGTGGAGCCGGAGAGGGAGCTGAAATTCAGCTCGATCATTAAAAAGAAGTCTAAGGGTGAGTACCTTGAAACCGGTGATTCCGAGGGGATATTTATCGGGGAGACGTTGGCCAAGAACCTGAACGTTGACGTGGGCGACGGCATCATAGTCATCTGTCAGGACTTCTACGGGGGCATAGGCGCCGCAGAGTACAGGCTGACCGGGACTTTCAGGAGCGGGTCGCCTGATATGGACAGGTCCATGGCCTTTATTGCGCTTGACGCCGCCCAGTACCTCCTCTCCATGGACGACAGGGTTTCCGAGGTCTCCGTATTTTTATCGGAGTCGAGGGCCTTGAAGAAAGTGACCAGGGATATCAAGGGGATCGTCGATCTCGAGGAGTACGAGGTGATGACCTGGGACGAGCTTTTACCGGAGCTCGTTCAGGTGATCGAGCTGGACAACGTCTTCGGGTATGTCTTTTTCGCGATGATAATGCTTGTCGTGATATTCGGGATATTGAACACCATCTTGATGTCGGTGATGGAGCGATACCGGGAGTTCGGGGTCATGATGGCGCTGGGGACAAAACCGGGCAACTTGATAAGGCTTATACTCACCGAGTCCTTTTTCATCGCCCTCTTGGGAGTAATTATCGGCGATATCCTGGGATTCGGGATAGCCTACTACTACTCCGTCGTGCCTATAGACCTGTCGTCCTACAGCGCAAGCCTCGAGACCTTCGGGATGGATCCGCACATATACACCAAGCTTTATATATGGGTCTTTGTGCTGACGGATATCATCATCATTCTGTCCACGCTTTTGTCCGCCCTCTATCCCGCTGTAAAGGCGTCCCGCCTGAAGCCGGTCAGGGCTTTGAGATATGTATAGGGAAATATCATGGGAATGACTATAAAACTGGCCTGGAGAAATATCTGGAGGAACAAGCGGAGATCCGGCGTGATCTTGACCGCCATAGTGGTGGGGCTTCTGGGGATGGTCTTTATGATCGCCCTTATGGACGGGATGAGCACGGACATGGTGGAGGTGGCGATAGAGAACGGTGTTGGTCACGTCCAGATCCATAAGCAGGGGTTCCTTGACAAAATGAGCGTCAAGTTGAACATCAATAGTCCCGGCTATGTGATCAAGAGGATCGAGGGTACGCCGAACCTTGAGGCCTACGCGGAGCGGGTGAAGGTAAGGGGCCTCATATCTTCCGCGGAGTCCTCCTCCGGGGTCCTTATCTGGGGGGTGGACCACGAGAGGGAGCCGAAGCTGAATTCCATCAAAAAAAATAAAGATGAGGGGGAGTTCCTAACCGGGCGGAAAGGGGAGATCTACATCGGGAGGTCTCTGGCCGAAAAGCTTAAAGTCGGGATAGACGACAAGATAGTTCTGAGAGGGCAGGGGCTGGCGACGGAGATCGTCTCGGCGGCGTTCAGGATCAAGGGGATTTTCGTTTCCACGTCGCCCGAGTACGACAAGTACAACGTCTACATCAACCTGACCGAGGCCCAGGAGTTCTTCGACATGAACGACAGGGTTTCCGAGATCGCCCTGATGTCGGACAGTCTCGACAACGTGGAGCTTTTGGCCTACGATATTAACGAAGTGATCGAGGTGCAGGGCCTCAAGGCGAGCACGTGGAAGGAGATAATCCCCCTGATCGTGCAGATGGTGGAGCTCTTTTCCGCCTTCAACTACATCGTCTTCGTGATCGTGGTAATCGCCATGGCGTTCGGGATCGTGAACACGATCCTCATGAGCGTCCTGGAGAGGACGCGGGAGATAGGGATAATCATGGCGATCGGGACCAAGCCGATCAAGGTGTTCAGCATGGTGATGTGGGAAGGCTTCTTCCTGGGGCTTATGGGGCTCGTCTTCGGCTGGATTGTTTCAATTGTGATTTACGGCATCTTGCTGAAGACCGGGATAGATTTTTCCATCTGGTCGGACAGCCTGAAATACATGGGGGGAATAGGGACCACCGTCTACCCGATAATCAAACCCTATTACGTCTTCTGGTCTTCCGTCTCCGTATTCATTGCGGCGGTTCTCTCCGCCCTTTACCCGGCTGTAAAGATAATGAGGCTTACGCCGGTCAAGGCGTTCAGATCGGTGTAGGGAGACAAGTTTAAAGGAGAGGAAAGATAAATTAAGCGTTTGATTTTGAGCTGCTGTTTCAATAATAGGTGTGATTATGACCGATAAAATCATTGTAACCAAAAAGCTTGTAAAAATATACGAGGAGTCGGAGGTTAAGGTGAACGCCCTGAGGGGGGTCGACCTTACGGTCAACGAAGGGGAGTTTATGGCCATCGCAGGGCCCTCCGGGTCGGGCAAGACGACCCTCTTAAACATCATAGGGGGGCTTGACGTCCCCACCGAGGGGAGCGTCGTGGTCGGCGGCAAGGACCTCTCCGGGCTCTCCAAGTCGGAGCTGTCCGATATGAGGCTCAACGACCTCGGCTTCATCTTCCAGTCCTACAACCTTATTCCGGTGCTCTCGGCCCTCGAGAACGTGGAGTACGTAATGCTCCTTCAGGGAGTGCCGAGAGAGGAGAGACAGAGGCGCGCCGTGGAGATATTGGAGGATGTGGGGCTCGGGGACTATATCGACGCCCGTCCCAACCAGATGAGCGGCGGCCAGCAGCAGCGGGTGGCGGTGGCGAGGGCGATCGTCTCAAGCCCCGAAGTGGTCCTGGCCGACGAGCCGACGGCAAACCTCGATTCGGAGACGGGGGAATCCCTCCTTATCATGATGGGGGAGATGAACGAGAAGCGCGGCGCGACGTTTATCTTTTCGACCCACGACAAGATGGTCATGGACCACTCCAGGAGGCTCGTCAAACTCAAGGACGGAAAGATCGTCGAGGATATAAGGAAGTAAGAGGGATGAAAGGCCTGTGATGAGGACTAAATTCAGAAACAGGAGGGAGGTTGCCGGGATAGGTGTGAAATCGGTTTTAATCGCCCCCGTCCTTCTCATGTGTATTTTCTTCTTTTCGGCCTCTCCCTCGTTTTCCCAGTCGAGGGAGATCGTAAAGACCGACGACTTCGAGGTGAAGATCGGCGGGTATCTGAAGAACCTGACCACCTACACCTACAGCAGCGAGATAAGGGGGGTCGACGGCCTCTCGAAGGTGAGGCTCAAGCTCGAGGCGTCCTGGAAGAGGAAGATCAAGGCGACTCTCCACTACGAGATAGCTATGATCTCCGGCGAGTCGCTGAAGGATGAAGCAACCAGAGAGAAGTTGTCCGGTGACCCGGACGAGCTGTTCGATCTCTACTGGGGGCTCAACAGCGACAGGTACGTAGTCGCGGCCCACACCCTGGATCGCGCCTATCTCTCGTTTTTCACGGACTATTTCTCCGTCATGGTGGGAAGGCAGCGGATAGCCTGGGGGGTTGCCCGGTTCATCAGCCCTACCGACCTCTTCAACCCCTTCGATCCATCCGACATCGACAAGGAGGAGAAGCTTGGGGTGGACGCCCTGCTCTGCGAGATTCCCCTGGGGGATTTCTCCGGGCTGTCCCTCGTCTTTGCGCCGACAAAAAATATGGATTATGCGTCCTACGCGTTTCGTCTCTACACCAATTTTCTCGACTACGACTTCGGTCTCATGGCAGGGAGGTTTAAAGACAGGGAGGTCTACGGCTTCGACTTTACGGGCCAGATCGGGGACGTGGCGATATACGGCGAGTTTGCCTATAACATGGAGGACGATATCGATTCCTACCTGATCGAGGACAGGTTCGCCCCCTTTGGCTTTTCCGTCAGGTGGACGAAAGGGGAATACATCAGGGCCGTCTTTGGGGCGGAGTACGTATTTTCAAACACCCTCTCCGTGCTCCTGGAGTATTACTACAACGGGAAGGGGGAGGCGAACAGGGAGAACTACAACTTCACCGCCCTGGCGGAAGGGAAGGAGCTGACCCTTGGGGAAAACTACGTCTTCGGAAGCCTCGGCTACGAGCTTACGCCCCTTGTTCGGGGGGACTTCGCCTGCTTCTACAACATCGACGACCAGAGCGCCCTTTTCTCGCCGTCCATCGAGTATTCGGCCACCGAAAACCTCTATCTCAAGATCGGGGCGCAGATAGGAGTGGGAGACATGGGGAGCGAATACCGCCTCCGGCCCGACCTCTACTACTTCCAGGTGCGCTACTACTTCTAACCCGCCCGAAAAAGTTACCTGAAGACAAAATCTCGTTGATTTCACGGCCCCCGTTGTGGTATTTTCACTCAGGGGGATGTGGAATTTGCATTTTTTATGCCGCCAACTTTTTTGGAATGGGAAAAAAGCTGAATTAGGTTTTACAAATAATATCGTTTTAATCAGTATCGTTTAATCAATGGGGGGCGGATACCATGACGGAGGGAATAAAAACAGTGGCGATCGTCGGCGCCGGATTTATGGGGAGCCAGATCGCGTCTCGGGCCGCGGTCTACGGGTATGACGTTACCGTATATGACGTGAGCACCGATCAATTGAAGAAGGGAGAGGAGATGACGAGGTTCTTTACCGAGGGGCACATAGACGCAAATGGGGGTGACCTGAAGGAGGTCCTCAAAAGTACGAAGTTCTTCGATGACCTCGGTAAGGCTCTTGAAGACGCCGACCTTGTCATCGAGGCTGTCTCCGAAGACGTTGAAGTCAAAAAGAAGGTCTTCGCCCGGATAGACGAGAAGGCCCCGCCCCACACCATCATCGGGACCAACAGCTCTTCCCTCCCAGTGTCGAAGATGGAGGACGCCGTCAGTACCAGCAGGAAGGAGAGGGTCCTCAACATACACTTCGCCTCGCCGATTCCCCAGAGAAATTATATCGAGATTATGGGGGGATCTAAGACGACCTACGATGTGATCGATATGGCCGTAGAGTGGTCTAAAAGCATCGACTGCATCCCCCTTGTCGCTACTAAGGAGTCGATGGGCTTTGTGGTAAACAGGGTCTGGCACTCCGCCAGGAGGGACGCCCTCAAGATGTGGGAGGACGGCATCGCCGATTACAAGGATATCGACCGGGGGTGGATCAAGCTTACCGGGATGCAGGCCGGGATCTTCGGGGCCATAGACTATATCGGGGTCGACGTGGTCTACGCCATAGAGAAGGCCTACTTCGAGGAGAAGGGCGAGGAGAGGTTCAGGCCGCCGGAGGGATTAAAGGCTATGGTCGACCGGGGTGATCTGGGGATGAAGACCGGAAAGGGGTTCTACGATTGGCCCGAGCCGGAGTTCATAAAGCCGGATTTTCTCGATCCCAAAAAGTGCGGATGAGTCCGATGTGGGTTTTTTGCCCGGTGCTTCGATGAAGCATATTTCAGATTATTTTTGATGTGCTTCTAATTACCGTTGACATTTATCGGGAGGTGGAAAGATGGCAGATAAGATAAAGACCGTGGCGATGATCGGGGCGGGTTTTATGGGAAGCCAGATCGCTTCCCGGGCCTCCGTGTACGGTTACAATGTTAGGCTGTTTGATATAAAAAAGGAGGTCCTCGAGGCGGCGAGAGGCACCACAAAATACCACAACGAGGCCCACTTCACGCAGCATGAGGGCGATCCGACCGAGGCGGACAAGAGAATAACCTTTCACGAGAAGCTAGACGATGCGGTGAAGGACGCGGACCTCGTGATCGAGGCGGTGGCCGAGAACGTCGAGGTCAAAAAGGAGGTCTTTTCCGAGATGGACGAGAAGGCCCCGCCCCACGCCGTCTTCGGGACGAACAGCTCCTCCCTTCCCGTGTCGAAGATCGAGGACGCCGTTGAGAGGAGAGACAAGGTCGCGAATATCCACTTCGCCTCCCCGATCCCGGAGCGCTACTACGTGGAGATCATGAGGGGCACGGAGACCACTGATGCGACCATAAGCGCGGTCGAGGAGTGGGTAAGAAGCATCGGGTGTCTTCCCCTGACTGCCAAAAACGAGTGTATGGGCTTTGTGATAAACAGGGTGTGGAGGGCGATAAAGAAGGAGGCGCTCAAGATATGGGCCGAGGACGATGCGGACATAAAGGATGTGGACCGGGGGTGGATGATATTTTCCGGGATGGCCGCGGGACCCTTCGGCGCCATGGATTTCGTGGGGCTCGACGTCGTCTACGATATCGAGATGGCCTATTACAACGACACCAAGAACCCGAAGGACAAGCCCCCGGTGGCGTTAAAGGAGATGGTCGATCGGGGCGAGCTGGGCATGAAGAGCGGAAAGGGATTCTACGACTGGTCCGACCCGGAGTTCGCAAGGTCCGGCTTTCTCGATCCGAAGAAGAAGTAGAGATGCGGATAGTTGATTAATAAAGAGGTGGGGGGAGGTAATCGCTCCCCCTCTTTTGTCATGTTTCTCATCGATTTTATCAATCCATATACCGTTCTATTCCTCGTTGTCGTATTTCTCCTGGCGTACCTCCTCAAAAAGTCTTTTGCCAGGGAGGTGCTGACGCCGGAGGGGGCGGTGGAGGAGCTGTATCCCCTGATCGACGACGAGGGGAGATTTGCGAAACACTTCAGGACCTTTCTCTCCGGCAAGAGAATCGAGGGGACGGGAAAGGCGACCGGCCCCCCCTTCCATGAGGAAGATGTGGTAGTCCTCACCCTATTGGGTGTGGGGGAGAACGGGGACGCTTACGAGAGCGGTCTCTTCCCGTTCGAGATGAAGATCCTCTTTCTCAAGGTCGTAGCTCCCACCGAGGTAAAGAGGAACGACGTTGTGAGCTTCAGGGGCTTTCTGGTGGGGGCGGAGATTTGGGGAAGGTTTGTGAGGCTCGTGATAGAGATAAGCGAGCTTACGTACGTGGGGAATCCAGACGTTTCGGAATCCGATTTCGGCTATACCATCCCGTTGGACCGCTGATTTTTCTACCCTGTCCATCGAGGGGATACCCGGTTTTCTACCTGTAATAATATCCGCGGCACCGTTACTTTTTTCTTGACATAATTACATTTATGGGTTAAATTGTTAACTAACTGGTTAGTTAGAAGTCCTTAGTTAGATATCCTGTTCGGCATTGTGTTGAAAACGAGTTTAGTAAGACCAAAAGCTGGATTTATATATGGGAATTTGAAAACCGCATATTTAAATAGAGGCGACGATATAGAGGTTAATAAATGGAACGTAAAATGGAAAAGGATTTAAAGGGTGTAAGTGTGGCGGGAAATGAAAATAGAAATGGACGCTGGAAGCGGTCGGGGATAGTACTCTCTATGGTGTTTGCGGCATCCATCTTCTTGTGGCCCGGAGCTGCCGCGGCCAGGGAAAATGTAGTTTTGAGGGCAAGGACCTTAAGCGAGTGCAAGAGGATCGTCCTCGAGGACTCCCCCGCCATTTTGGCGGCGAAGGCGGAGATAAAGAGGACAAAGGGGG